>BNWW01000038.1 GCA_025999115.1 Bacteroidia bacterium | reverse complement strand
CCAATCAAGCGCAAACCCTGAAAGCCATTCGCGAAGCGGAAGCCTACGACGGACCTTCGTTGATTATCGCCTATTCGCCCTGTATCGCTCATGGTTTGAAAGTCGGCATGGGCAAAGCGCAAGCCGAGCAAAAATCAGCCGTAGAATGTGGATATTGGCATTTGTGGCGTTTCGACCCACGGTTGGAAGCCGAAGGCAAGAACCCGTTCCAGTTGGATTCCAAAGAGCCGGATTGGACGAAGTTCCAAGATTTCTTGAAAGGCGAAGTGCGGTTTGCTTCTCTGTCGAAACAGTATCCTGCTGAGGCGGCGGAATTGTTTGAAGTTACGCAGAAAAATGCTCAATGGCGTTTGGATGGGTATAAGAGATTGGCGGCTTTAAACTTTCCAAGTCTTCGAGACTTGGAAAGTTTAGTTCGCTGCCTGACCTTATCAGCGAACAATTTCGCCGTTTCTTTATGTCCTACTCCAAATCTATCAACAAACAAAATGACCGAAGCGGAAGTTTATTTCGCAAATACTTTAAGCGCAAGGAAATCACATCGCTGACTTACCTGCAAAACACAGTTGTTTACATCCACCGCAACCCCTTACACCATGGATTTGAAGAAGATTTCAGAGATTACCGATGGAGCAGTTACGACCGTATGTTGGAAGATAAGATCACAAAACTGAAAAAACAGGAAGTCCTTGAATGGTTTGAAGATAAGGAAAATTATCGCTATACGCATTTAGCGGATATTGACGATGATATTGAATGATAGATGTTATTAAACTTTCCAAGTCTTAAAGACTTGGAAAGTTTTCAACAGAAGCAGTTCAAGATAAACAATGTTTTCCAAAATATGCCCCCTGTCGGTCGTCTTTTCCCTGCCGGTCAGCACATTCAGAAAACCCAAATCGACAATGTAGTATTTTTCCTGCGTTGCCAACTGTTTTTTCCCTTTTATATCAAAGCGATTGACCGGATAAAACATAAAACATTCGGTTAAATAAGCAAGAATTTTCTCTACTGTTGCGTGGTTAATATCCTGATTGTAAGCATTTAACGATTTTGAAATGCTGCTTGGTGAAACTTTGCAACTTGACTGCCGATAATGCCGGCAATGTATTTTGTTACATTGGCAAAGGCGCGTTTGTCGTAAATGGTGTGCCGCTGCATAATGTCTTTTTCTTTGTACGACAGCAGTTTATCTAAATAATCTTTTCGTTCTATAAAATTATTCATCACCAAAACATTTATAATGTTGCCTGCAAAAGCACAGCAAATTATCAAAACTTGCAAATTTTGCGGGTTTTGATATTTTTTCGTGTAAACCGATACAAAGAACGCTGTTTTCAGATAAAAGGTTCATATTATATACTATACTCGGTTATAAATTGAGTTATCATACAATTGAAAATTAAGAGATAATTGTGTATCTAACTCATTTTTGTTCTCTTTATTTTTCGTTTTCATAAGAGAACGGTTTATTGCTTCTGTAAACTCCGCCACCTTACTATAATACTTGCAATTAAGACAGTCCTTTTTTGTCCATTTCCACAATCGTTCGATAATATTCAGATTTGGACTGTACGAAGGCAAAAACAACAATTCAATTTCTAATGATTTTGCTTTTTCAATCACATAATTACAGTGCTGATACCTTGCATTGTCCAACACAATCGTAATCGGAACAGTGCATCCTGAATGCTTGGCCGCTATCAGTTCCAGCAGTTCACAAACACTCAAAGCGTTGATATATGTTGTGTTGCAAACTGTTACCAAGTCGTGTGAGATAGCATCAATAGCTCCTAAAACATTGTATCTGTTACGCCCGGAAGGTGTTGGAACAAAAATTCTTGTCAAACTCCACAAACAAGCCACAAATGCACCATAGACAAAATGTACTGCATCGGCAAAATATACAACTCGATTGTTGGCTCCGGCTTCTTCCAAAAGTGGCTCTAACTTTTGCTCCAAAAAGTTTCTCTGTTCGTTTTTTTTTCCTCTGTCAATGCCTTTGATGGAACCGTTCCAACTCGTCTAAATCTAAATCCTTTGTCTTTCAGAAACTTGCGAACTTGTGTTTCGCCGCGTTTTATTCCCGTTAAGGCTTCAATTTTTGCTGCCGCCTCGGATATGGATTGAGGCGGATTCTCTGCAAGATACTTCTCAATGGCAGTCGAAAATGCCTTTAAATCACTTTCCGGTTGATTGAAATTTATTTCGTTCAATTTTGCCAAGCCGCCTTCATTATACTGTTTGAAAAATGAAAGCAGCGTGTTATTACAAATACCTAATATATTGCATATCATTTTGTTTGGCAAACCACAATCCTTCAACCTAAGGGCATCATATTTCTGCATAACTCGCGGATGGGGTTGGGTGTACCTGCCTTCAAAAATAACTTGTTTGTCTTCTGTCTTTATGTTTAATTGTATCATGGCGTTTTTTGATGCAAAGATACTAATTATTTCTCATATATAAACCGAGCTTAGTATATTTTCCATTTCCACGCCTGAACGTGCTTAATGCCGTTTCTGTCGGGCAAAGCAATATCATCTAACGACACTACAATTTTTTCGTAATTGTCGGCAATAGATTCCAATGGCGCATATTCTCTTGCTACGGTTTTTTCGTCTGCCAGGATGTAAGTTGCCTGAACATAGAGCTTCCGATCATTTTTTGTTGCCACAAAATCCACTTCTCCGCTGCGCAATGCGCCAACATAAACTTCAAAACCTTCGCGGCGAAGGGCAAGATAAATCAGGTTTTCTAACTGATAACCAATACCATATCCAAAACCCGAATACAGAAAATTTTTGTAAGCCAAATCGTTGATATAATACTTGCAATTTCCCGAAATGGTTTCCTTGCCACGAATATTGTAACGCTCCGCCTTATGCACCAAAAACGCATCTTCTATATAACCGGTATATGCCGAAACGGTGTCGTAAGTGGTTTTTCGCCCATTTGTTTTGAAAAAATTAACGATATTTGTGAGCGAAATAATGCTTGAGGCGTTATTTACAAGATACACAAAAATATCTTCGAGCAGACGCGGGTCTTTGATGCTGTGCCGCTGAATAATATCGCGCAATAAAACCGTGTCTTTGAGCGCAGAAACATAATTACGGCGCGTTTCCTCGTTGGGCAAATGGTAGAGTTCGGGCAATGCGCCTGTCTGCAAATAATCGATGTAACTTTGCTTTGAGGTGTCTTTTTGCGTAATGCCGCAATATTCCTCAAAACTGAAGGGCAAAATCTCGAAACTCACATATCGCCCCGAAAGCAGCGTTGCCAACTCACCCGAAAGCATTTTGGAATTTGAGCCGCTGATAAAAACTTCGTAACTTTCGGCAAAGTTCTGTGAACAGGAATTGACAAAATGTTCCCATCGGTCAATATTCTGAATTTCGTCGATAAACAGCCAAACCTTGCCTTCGGGTTGCATTTCTGCGCGGTAAATGTTCAACAAATTTTCCAAATCCCGACAGGAAGCCAGAAAATCGAAATCGGTAAATTCCTTATTGATATACAATGTATTGCGAGGATTAATGCCGCTTGCAATCAATCGGGAAATGATTTGTCGCAAAACGTAACTTTTACCTGCCCTATGCTGCCCTACAAGCACTTTTACCAACTTGTTGTTGGTGTAATCAAAGATTTTTTCGGTATAATTTTTTCTTAAAAAACCCAGTTCGGGCGTTTTTTCGTTCCAAAAATTATATTTCCTTATTTGTGCAAATTTTTCTTTCATACTCGAAAATTTTTACGCAAAGGTAGTAATTTTCTTTCATACTCGAAAATCTTGCAGCGCTTTTTTTCAGACATTCCATATCTCATAGATATGGAATGTCTAATAAAAACATCTTACGAAAATTTATTCTTTCACAATCTTGCTGACCGCAATTCCACTACCGCTATAAACCTTAAGCAGATAAACACCTTTCGGCAAAGCCGATACGGATATTTTCTCATTGAAATTGTTTCCCGAAAGCAGCAAAGCGCCTGATAATGTGGAGAGTTCAACTTTCTTATTAAAACCTGTTAAGTCTTCAAGACTTAACAGGTTTAAGTTGATTAAAGAACGCTGTTTTTACTTGCTTGCCTCAATCACTTTCTCGTTGAGAAATGCTATGCCGCGCTTGATTAGTTCGGTATCAATCTCTACATTTTCGATAATGCTGCGCTTGAACGTGAAGCCAAACACGGCACCGCTTACCGGCTGCACATTGATAAAAAATGATTTACGGAAATGATACAGCACCACAAGCAACGCTGCCACAAGAATACTGATTATTCCCATAGTGGCTGTGCTGAACAGCAGCCATAAGCCAAAAACAACCAGTAATGCAGCGGTAATCAACAAACCGAGAGGCTTGCTGTAACCGCCACCGGTAGAGGCGATTTTCGACAGGGGCGTAAGCAACAAACTGTTGCCCCGTGCGCTGTCTTCCGAATACGAGATTTGGTCTTTATTGACCAGAATCTGATAGCGGTTGCCGAGTTTCAACTGTACCAAAACCCATTGCCAAAACCCGGTTTTACGACCCTCGATAATCAGAAAATCTTCTGCTTCGGGGTTGAAAACGAACTTGCTCAACGATAGAGCAACAAGATTGCGTGTACGATTCCGTATCGCCAAAATGATAAAAATGGCGACAACCGCACCGAGTAGCCAAGCGTACTGTCCAAAAGAACTACTTTGTGAATAACTCATGCCATAATAAGGAGCTTGTAAATAACACATAAATTAAAATATTTTAAAAATTTACATTAGGACGCATTGCTTTTGAGTGACTGCGCCGGTTATCACTATTCCACAAATTTACCTTGTTTGTTGATAAAACCGGATTTACCGTTTAATACAACAAATACTTGCCCGTTGCTAAATCTGTAATCTTCTCTTACTTCTTCGTCATTACCATACTCTGCCCTAGGATAATAAGTATGTCCTACATCATCGAATTGCGGTTTAATTACCACATTGCCTTTTGTATCAATAAATCCCCATTTTTCGTTGGGATATTCTCCTACACATACAGCAGCCAGTCCCTCGCTAAAAGAGGTTATATTACTAAATTGCGGGTTAATTACGAATTTACCTGTCTTGTTAATAAATCCCCATTTATTAACAATAAGAACACCAGCCAGTCCTTCGTAAAAACCCATACAGCCGTCATTATTATTCCCATATCTGTTGCCATAACCATTGAGACCATTTAGACCATCGAATTGCGGGTTAATCACAATATTGCCAGCATTATCAATAAATCCCCATTTGCCGGTTTCATAATCGCCGATAAAAACACCAGCCAGCCCTTCGCTAAAACATTTTACTTTTTTGAATTGCGGAATAATTACATTTCCTTTAATGTCCATAAACCCACTTAAATTTTTATTTTTAAATTCAACAATGAGTATATTACTGTCCCCGCAACAGTTGTGAAATTCATCGAATTGCGGACTAACCAAAATATTCCCTTTTTTATCCATTAATCCCGCTCTGGAATCATCGGCTTGAATCAAATACACTTCGTTGTTCCAAGGATATATGCCCCCGAATTGCGGGTTAATCACAAAACTGCCTGTTTTATCAATAAGCCCCCATCTGTTGTCAATTTCCACCGGTGCCAATCCTTCACAAAAATCTCTTGCTCTCTCGAATTGTGGATTTATAACAAATTTACCTTTTGGGTTGATAAAACCCCATTTACTACCAATGCGAACAGCAGCCAATCCTTCACAAAAATCACTTGCTTCCTCGAATTGAGGCTTAATCTCACATTCGCCTTTAGGATTTTCATAACCCCATAAGCCGTCAGCCTGAATAGGAGTCAAGTTTACCTCTCCAAAACCACCTGAACACGATATGCCCGCGAAACACAGACAGCATATCAATAATGATTTGAAATTAATCTTTGTCATTTTCTAATGTCATTTTCAATTTATTATTTTTATTGTTTTATGAATACGACACCGCCCAGAGGCACCTTGCCCACCGCCACTGCCGTGTTCTTGTCGAATGTCAGTTTGTTGCCGCTGACGGTGAAATCAAGCGGTTCGCTGCTTCCCCAATCTAATGTACCGTTCTTGCCGTCGTACCTATATGTAAAGTTGAATGGCTGGGTTGCCGGGGTAACGACGCCATTTGCAGACATCATCGTTTGAATATTGCCGTCCGTTTCGGAAGTGAACTCCAGTTGGAGATAAAACGAAGATACGTTCGTATTTACGTAAACATACTGCCATCCGGTTCCGGCGAGGCTCTCGCTGTCGTTGTCATCATCTTTCGAGCAAGAGATTGAACTCACGGCAGCCATTGCTATGAGCAAAGTGCAAAGTGCTTTGCTCAAAAATCTGTGCGCTTTTGTGCGATTGAAATTTACTTTCATATTTTTTCTGATTTTAAAAGTTTGTTTATTGACACTCCAAACCAGAGATATACGTATTTTCTAATGTTCCGTTTGCAACACCGAAGAAAAAATCAAATCTATTTTTCTTTGTCTGCAACAGCTTTATCCCCTCCACCTGCGTTATAGTTCGACCCGTCGTCGCATTAATAAGGATTTTATTTCCAAATACAGTTACTCCATTGGGCAAACGATATATTTCAGGTGCATAATCTATCCAACCTTCATCGCCCAAAACTTTACCTGTTTTATCAATATAAAAGAGACAAACCCCATCATAAGTACCACACCTTGGGTCATTTTGTACCCAAACTTCAGCTACACCATCATGAAAAGGTAATGCACGGTCATCATTAAATTGCGGACTAATCACAAAATTACCAGTCTTATCAATATATCTGTATTTGCCGTTTACTCCAACAGCCGCCAGACCTTCGCTAAAATCGCGTGCATCATCAAATTGCGGCTTTATCACAAATTTGCCTGTTTTGTCTGTAAAGCCCCATTTGTTGCCCGACTTGGATACTGCCAGACCTTCGCTGTATTTAGATGGTGCAATTCTCTGTGGTTTATTCACAACTTTTCCGTTTCCTCTACTGTAGTAGCCTGCAGCAGGCAAGAAAACGCTGTTGCCAAACAACCGGCCGTTTACACCGTTCTCACTTGTCCAAATGCTGTCTGCATCGGCAAGCGACTGTAACTCGTCTTCGGTAGGTAGCCGCCAACCGTCGGGGCAGGCGGCTTTTGCTTCTTCAAAAGTATAATACTCTCCGTATTCTTCTGAACTGTCGGCAAATTTGCCACGGCGACCGACATTGCGGGTCGCCCAACGGACGCCGTTGATAACGACGCCTTTTTCAATTGTTATATTTGAGTTCATATAACTAAATTTTAATAGTTTCTTTTTTATTTTATTCTCTTATTTTGCTCTCACTGCCCGTATCGACAGTTTGTTAAACTGTACAAACTTAGTATAATACGATACATTAATAGAGTTCGGATTGGCTTCTGCATCAAATTCCATAAACTTATAAGACCAGCGACCTACTAACCTATCTTCGCCCAAATCTACTGCATCGTCACACCAATAGTATCCGCCTTTTCTATACTGGTCACCTGCTTTGCAACCTGCTGCGGGTAGAAACATACTATTCCCCGTATCTTTATCCACAAAACGCATTCCTATCGTCCCGTTAAGATTTGCCTTCTCTATGGATACTTTATCTTCGTCAAGTAGCGCGTCAAAATCTGTTCGTTTTGGCAGACGCCAACCCGATGGGCAACGGTCGTCGTACTGTCCAAGTAATTTCCCCTTGTGTTCCGGCTTTCCGGTAAAGGAGCCGCTCCCAGCAAGATTACAAGTAGCCCATTCTACACCGTTAATAATAACGCCGGGGTCTGTTTCTATGGCAGTTCCCTTGTTGAAAATACAAATAGCAACAACTGCAATAATTATAATTATCAGAATAGTCATAATTTTTTCTCCTTTCTTTTATTTTTGATTTATATACTCCATCGCCATTCTCTACCAAAGTAAATTCCTGCGGACATTATTGCAATGGGTATCAACAGTGATACAATTCCAAGTGATTCATACGAAACAATCGCGATTATCAGTCCCACAATAAATCCTAAAACGCCACAAATTATGGGTTTTAAGACAAACATCGCTGCAAATTTTGCAAGTTGTGATGCTGTTGGCGGCGTAGCAAACGTTGTCAGCAGTTTGAGTATCTTTTTTACATCATTGGGCAGGATACCACAGGCTGGATTATCAAGAACCGATGCCGCAAGAGTCGAAACCTTTGCGTACAAAACAGAACCTTTGGACAACTCGCTTACGATTTCATTTATTTGAGCGGACAGTTCATTGTTTTTAATCCGCGAAACATACTTTTGAAGCAGAACTGATATTTTCTTTTGCAACATAATATTTTATTTTTTAATTTTAAAATACCGTATAAGTAAACCAATCGGTCCTCCCAACATGAAAAGAACAAGAAAAACCAGAGTGCCTTTAAAATATTTTTTAAGCCCTTCAGAAAAGCCGTCTTGTTTTATCATATCCAATAAAGACACACCACGAATATATTCAATGGCGCAGCCAAAACCACAACCAAACCATATCCCGACGACAATTCTGCCTCCATCACCACCAATACCTAAAATACCGCCTATAACAGCACCAATAATAGCAAAAATGAACAATGTTTTTACTTCTTTTTCCATTTTTTTTCTCCTTTCTTTTATTTGTTAGTATAATTAGTACCTCTCATTTTTGCCTCGAAATTCCCGCAGGTTTTGAAATTGCTGCTCGACTTGCATTTGTAGTCGCGTGTGCCTGACGCGGGCGTACATTCCGACAGATAGCATCTGTCCTGTGTCAGAACGTAATAGGGACAAAATCCCGGAATCCTTGGCGCACTCATAATAATTCCTCCTTTCTGAAAAAGATTTCCCCTACTCCTGTCGTTTTTCGGGAACTGACTCGGTTTTTTGAAATGGGTTCTCGCTCCATTGCGCTGCTGTAATCAGCTGCATTTCTGTTTTTTTTACTACTGAAATACATAAACTGTGTAATTTAATTTATTGAAATTTTTGTGCTTTCCTGTGCAAAACCTAAGATATGCACGATAATGAGAGAGGGCGGTGGAGTAATCCCCTTACCTACTCAATCAATTATTCCACCAGCGTTGGGTGCTCTGTTAAGAAATAGTTCAGAGCTTCTTTCGCCAAGTCTCCAAAATTTGCATAAGCATTGGCGCTGGTACTCGTTTTTTCTTCGACCAACATTTTACCCGTACTCATATCAAATGTACGGAAAGTCCATGAGGCTTTATAGAAACTTTTCATGGTAACAAGCAATACAATATACTTATCGTCCGGGGTTACATTTTTACTGTGGTCTTTCAAAAATTTACCGGCATCAATGCCCTGCGTCTTCTCCAATCCTTTTTGGGCAGCATAGTCTTTCGATTGAACATTGAAACCTTTCGTTTTCATGTCAGTCAATATTGCAGAGTAACATGCCCCTTGTTGTACACCGGGAATATCTGTTGCAATTACCAAAGGCAATGCATTTGATTGGGCAACTGTCGCTGTTTGCTGTGAAGCGTTAGTTGATTGTGCAGTGTTGGTTGGCTGTTGATTGGGTGCAACAACAGCCTGTTCTTCTGCTTTAAAAAACACATCTTTCTCTCCGTTTGCATAGATAATTCTAAAAATCTCTGATTTCTTTAATGTGTAAGCCGGTCCGTTCTTATTGCTCCATTTCTTGTACTCAATCTCAATGTCACCCACTTTTTGCACTATCGCATTAACGTCATCACCGTTTAGCAATGTGATAACATCAGGCTTCGCACTTGTGGTCTTTGCAGGTTGATTTTGAGCCGATACACTTGCTGTTGAAAACAAAAATAACATTGCTGCCAACAACATGAAACACACCCTACTCCTATCGTTTTTCGGACTGACGCGGTTTTTTGAAATGGGTTCTCGCTCCATTGCGCTGCCATAATCAGCTGCATTTCTGTTTGTTTTGCTACCGAGATACATAAAATTTTGCAATTTAAATTTATTATTAATTCGACCTATATGTCTTTATTCATCTTTTGTTTCTCCATCTGATTTTCAAAAATTTGAACATAAAAAAAGCATGGATACTTTCTCCATGCTCTGCGGTCGTAGTAAAAACCTTGTATCTACGGAAAAGTCATACCCATGCTAATACACAGGCATTCGCGACTTATTCTAATAGATACATCTCGGAAATTTACTACGTTTCAGAGCATCTCGAATAATAGCAAACGCTATTTTTATATGTCTTATTTATAGTGCTTTACGCACACATTTCTTTTTTTATTTCATTCGCAAAAAATTATATTTAAAATTCGGAGCAAAAATACAAAAAATAGTTGGATATGTCAGCAAAAAAACAGGGTTAATTGATATTAGGCACCAAAAGGGCATAATTATTTTAAATCGTTTGTCTTCAAGCTGCTATCTGTCCGTTCGCGTTGGATGCCGAGTAACAAGCCAAAGCGCTCGCAGGAGCCACCTCTTGCAATTGTCCCGCCTGTGCGTTGTGCAAGGAACTTTTGGAATTGAAAGCTTATTTTATGAAACGCAGTCAATGGATAATCGGCGGCGACGGCTGGGGTTACGACATAGGCTTCGGCAGATTAGACCACGTAATCGCTTCCGGTCAGAATGTCAATATCTTGGTGATTGACACCGAAGTATATTCCAACACCGGCGGACAATCGTCCAAATTGACTCCGGTGGGCGCGGTCGCGAAATTTGCTGCAGCCGGCAAACGGATTCCCCAAGAAAAAATGAAAAAAATTGTTCATTGGAAGAAAAATCGTAACTTTGCAACATATTAAAACTAATAATTATGCAAACAGCACAATTAAAATATGATATTATCTCTTGGATAACTGCATTAGAAGATAAAAAACGGATAGAAACGTTGTATCAATGGGTTATGACACAAGAGAAGGAAGAAGTGTCTGCAAAAGAAATTGTACCTCCCAGACGAATAGGAAGTTTGACCGAAGGATATGGTTTCTGGGCAGATGCAGCAGATGCTCCATTTGACGAAACCAACTATCGCGATAAATTATGGCAAACAGAAAGAAATGTCTGGTAGATACCTCCGTGCTTATCGCTTTATTTCGGAAAAACGAAGATGCCAAAAATGCTTTATTGCATTCAGCGTACGGGTCAGCCGATGCTAAGATTAGCAGATTGTATGATAGCTGCTTTTGCTATGTATTACAAAATGGAGTTACTGACTTTCAATAAGAAAGATTTTGAGTTTATTCAAGGAATTACTATTCATACATGGAGTAAATAATTTCTAATGAAGCCGAAAAAATAGTTTGAAGAACAACGTCAATATCTTAGTAGTTGATACCGAAGTATATTCCAACACCGGCGGACAATTGTCGATTATGTGTATGTACTCTCGCTGAAAGCCCTCGTTTTTCGTGCTATTTCCGAAGGAGATATTTTATATTTGACAGCAACGTTTTTCCAATTTGCAACTGCTTGAAGCACTTCGGTTTTTATTTCTAAACTTCGTGTTTTCGATAAAAGATAGTGGAGTGCAGTATTCATAACCAATTCTATATCAAGCGAGTTATTTGTTTCGTCAATATTCAGTTTCAAGCTGGTGCCGGTTTCATTTGCATTTATGTCGAAGGCAGGAGCCAATGCCCAGCCGGATGCTGTGAACAGAAAGCCATGATTGCGCAGGTGGTCATCGGTATTGGATACGCAAACAGAAAACAATACCCTTCGGAAAAGTTCTTCCAAATCGGTTTTGGCATCGGCACAATCCGACTTAATAAACTGAACCATATCAAGATAACTCACACCGCTATCCGCATCATCGCCATCGGTTTTTTGTAACAAAGTCATTGCCGAAGCAAAATGAATTCTTTTGTTGTCGGCAGTCCTGTCAAATCGTTGTGATAAATAAGTATGGTAAGGCGAGCCTAACTTTTTCAGTGCTGCATTTGGAACGGTAATTCCTGCTTGTACAGCCAGTTCGTGAACTACCATTTCCCATCGCCCAACATCCGAATCGTCGTTTTGACTCGGAAATTTCGCAATCCATTGCTTGCCTTCCGTATCTACGACATCTGCCTTCGGTCGTGCACCGCCCAACGAAGATCCCGGCGCCAGCAGTTGGTTTATCCATTTCAAAGCGTTTTCGTCCAATTCATCGGCATTTTTTTCATATTGTTCTACGGCATATTCCAAATCGCGCAAAGAAGTCCACGGTGGAGAAGCCAATCGGGTGTCGTTGCTCAAAAATTCGCCTGTTTCAGTTTCTTTAAAACGCAATCCACCCATCCGGTGCGCATCGTGAACACCCATAAGAAAGTCAATCCCGAATAAGGAGCGAGGCTCTCGCTTTTCCGTTTTTGCCAAAAGGAGTTCACGCCGTTTCATCAGCAATTGCCCCCAACGGTCGGGCGAAGAATCCTTGAAAATTCCGAAATTATCGTTCAAGGCAGCATACTGTTTTCCTTCAAAAAGCGGCAATTCGGGGTCAATTGAAATGCCGGTTTTCAACCATTCACTCTCATATTCAAAAGAATACACAGCCTTTCCTCGCAGCGATGAAAACCATAACTTGCCAATTAATCTGGGACTGTTGTATATATACCAATCGGCATAAACCAATACCTCTGTTTCTTGTTCTTTTTTCATGTTACTCGAATTGAGGGGTTTCGGAGTCGCCTTTATCAATCGCATAATTTATCACCGATGGCAGGTCTTTCTTTTTGGGCGCCCGTTTTTTATGCACTAACTCAGTATCCTGAATTTGTCGTCCAATGGGGTCTTTGTCCGCAATCAACAGCAAATCGTCTTCGAGGCGTAAAACAGTCAATACCTGCAAATAATTTCCAAGCGACACCGAGGGCGAGCCATTCTCAATATTGACCAAGGTAGAAACGGCGACCCCCGACCGCTCTGCCAGCGAGCGAGTAGAAAATTTCCTGCGCAGGCGTGCCAGTTTAATATTCTCGCCCAACCGGTCAAGAATATTCCTTTGTTTTAAGTTGTAATTCGTATTTTTCGATTTCATAACAACTGATATTTCGGTACAAATATACGCATTATTATTGAAATATCATTTATTATGAATGAAAATCTTGAAATCTATGCACACATTCACCCCAACTTAAACCGCATCACCACTTCCCCCGTTTCCTTATCTATCTCAATCTTCTGATTTTCCAACCCAATATCCTTTCCTGTGGACATTTTGAACAGTCCGGCTAAAAATTGCATCCCGTTATTCATCACTTGCTCTATTTCGGCGGATTTCTTTTCGGTTGCAATTCTTTCCTGCTCTTTTTGTTGCTGTTCTTCTTGTTCTTCAAATAATTCAAGTTGCACAACATCGGACGAATCGGCAACTAGTTCTGTTGTTGGGGTTTCAATCAGTTGATTTTCTGATAAATCTTCGTCTGTTTGTTCAATTCTGAGTTCCTGTTCCTTGATTAATTCTTCTATTTGTTGGATAAACTGCGAACGTCCTTTGTTGGAAAAATCGACATAATTGGTTGTGTTTTTATCCGACAGAACGCCGTCAAACAAATTTTGTTTTACCAATAATCCGGCGGCAATATTTTGTTCTATCGAGTCCTTGGTAATAAAATTGTAGATAGTCAGTTTATGACTCTTTTGCCCCAAGCGGTCGATACGTCCGATGCGTTGATTTTTCTTGGCGGGATTCCACGGTAATTCAAAATTAATCAGAATATCGGCTACTTGCAAGTTCAGACCGGCTCCTCCGGCTTCGGTGGAAAGGAATATCTTACATTCGGGCGTATCTTCAAACTTTCGGATGAGTTCGCCGCGCAACTTTACCGGAACTTTTCCGTTCAGTTCCACAAAGCCGACATTATTTTCCCGCAATAGTTGCCCTATTAATTTATGTACCTTCACCCATTCTGAAAAAATAATAATCTTGCGATTGGTATTTTGAAGATCTAATTTTTCGAACAATATATCGCGCAATTCTTCTAACTTGGGCGATTCATTGGTTTCATCATCAATTAGATAAGTCGAATCACAAACCATTCGGGCGCTGTTGAGCAGTAAAGTCAGTTTCTGCAAATCGTAAGGTGTCAGGAATTTTTTGCGGATAATTTGAGCGATACCTTGCATGTAACCGGCATGATATTCGCTTTGCATGGGCGATAATTTTACAGGAATATCTATTTGCTGGACAGATGGCAATTGGCTCAACACCGCACTCTTTTCCCTGCGGATAAGAATCCGGGAGAGTTTTTCATTCAACGGATTTAAATCGTAATAACCGTTGATTTTATTCGGTTTTTCGGGGTCGAAAAGGCAGTGTTGATAGGAAAATTCCCACAAAGGACCTAAGAAATACGGGTCTATCGTGCTGATAATGGAGAAAATATCTATCAAACGGTTTTCAATGGGTGTGCCGGTTATTACCAATACATGCTTGTATTTTAGCCGGTTGACTGCTGATGCCGTTTTTGTTTCGTAATTCTTTATTTTTTGAGCCTCATCCAATATCAAAAAGTCAAAATCAGCTTTGTTTATTGCCAAACTGTCACGTAAAATTGTTTCATAATTGACGATAAAAAAGAAATAATTATCATCCAGATACTGTTTTGCACGTTCTTCCGGCGTTCCGGTCAGCACCAAGGCTTTTTCGTCCGTAAACTTTTCAATTTCTTTTTTCCATTGCGATTTCAGGGTGGCGGGACAAACCACCAAGGTTTTGCGAAAACCGAAAACCTGCTTTTTCAGCGCGGCTGTAACAATGGCTTGAATCGTTTTCCCCAATCCCATTTCATCAGCGATAATCGCGGCTTTGCGGAAAAGAGCGAACTTCACACCTTCTTGTTGGTAGGGGAAAAGTTGCGCCGAAATAGACGAAAAATCGACTTCCTGTTTCTGCCTTAATTCGTCAAGCATCAATTCTTCGTAACGGAGTTCCACTTTTTCTTTCACTTCGGGACGAATGCAAATCGTTTCCTGATTTCCGGCTTCCTCAATAAAAGACAAAAACGTTTCCACTTCCGAATGTTCAATGAAAGTCGATTTTTTGAAGAATTTGGAAATCAGCAGTTTCTCATTCAATGGCAATTCGCCCTCATAATGCCACGTTATTTTGTAGTCGTTCAAGGGGTCGCAATAGATTTCGATAAACGGACAGGTTTTGTTCAGACTGTCATACAAGGCTTTATTCTCTTTCAACTTCCGAAACGCATACATGATATGTTTGGTCGTTCCGAGTTTATTGAATTGCGAATCGGAACTGTCGCTGTATCCGGTTTCGTTTTCAAAATCGCGCAGGAAAATTTTGTAACGGATGCCTTTTTCGTTGGTCAGAATATGATCGCCATAGACATTATCCGCCCATTTAATCCGGTAATCGGCTTTGTCGGCTTTCATTCGCCGTTCGGTCAATACCCGTTTAATCATTCCCTGTCGCGAATATTTCTTGTGTTCCGTAATTTCTTTGGGTTGCAATTGTTTTAACTCCGCATCATATTGCAACAGACAGGCATACGTATAACGATTCCAACCGGTACGTTCGCCATTACATTCGGGTACGATATGTAGCTTATCATTATCGTTATCAAAAATAAGTGAAACTTCCATTTCCTTACCGTCTTCTATTAGTATCAAGTCAATGGAAACAGCCGATTGTGATAAAATTGTGCAATCATTGTTATTAAACAGAATTTCACCGTAAGTCAATTCTGTCGGGGCTAATGCTTTTTTTACGTCTTCAATTAGGGAAGCGATGTTATTCATGGATAGTTGTTTTTAATTTGCGAGGACAAAGGTAGCATTTCCCATTGAAAAAATGAGCGGAAAAAGTCAAGAAATTGCATGTTTTGAAAATTCAGGTGCATAATATATAGAAAAATTGGTAGAAATAAATTAACTTCTCTATCGAAACAATATCCTGCTGAGAAACAAGAATTGTTTGAAGTTACGCAGAAAAATGCCAAGTAGCGTTTGGATAGATATAAGCGATTGGCGGCGCAAGAATTCTAATTCGCGGTAGATTTTGAAAAGAATATTATTCAAACCGGTTGGCGTGTACCTACCAAAGATGAAATGAATAAATTGCTTGATAATACCAAAGTAAGCAATGGCGTAATAACTGTAAACAATGTAAAAGGACGAGTAATTAAAGAAATAGGATTAATGGTTGTTCTGTCCGTAGCGTGGCAAAATAAAAAGAGAGATTGAGAAGAAGCATTATTCGTTGTTTTATTAATCATATTAATTTCCTTTGGAAAAGGAAACATTGTATTAATCGCCTTACTCGTTTTCTTTGGCTACTACGGCATAAAGATAATTAAGAATAGGAGAGCAAATCGTGAAATAATAGAGGAAGTGTCGCAAAAATTTAAAGAACGAGATACAAAGCAAATTTTGCAAGAAATGCTATCTTTCGCAGAGTCCACTATCAATCTATACCTTGAAAGCCATTGAGATCGATTACAAGAAAAGTGTGATGAGCACTTTGATAGTCCTCATGCAACGTTTCTCTCTTTTTTGCATCAATCCTATAAGATACTTCTTAATCGTATTAATCTTTAAATAAATTTTTATGAAAGCACGCACTCTTTTACCGGCAGTCATTTTCTGTTTGGTCTTGTTTTATTCCTGTGATAAGGAAGATTCCCGCTATCTCTATGGAGAACCTACGATTTATTCCGAAAGCAATAAAACGTTGTTTTCGGAAATTACCTTGTAACGGAACAATTGATTCATTATCCGGTCGTGATGGGAATTACAATGATTCCCGAGTCATTGATTACCGCCGGACAATATGCCGATTTGTTAAATGATTACCTGAATTTACAACCGGGTATTTACGTTTGCCAAATCATTTCTTTTGATATTAAAACGGTTTCCGGAGAATTAAAAACCGTTTATACGCCGGCGCTTTCACTCCCTTTAGAGGTGAAAGAAAATATAGCAAGCGTTAATTTAGGTGAGTTTGAAATAGAAGTTAAATAAATAAATTTACAAACATGAAAACAAAGATAACTTTCCTTTTAGGCGTCTGCGCTCTTTTCTTTCTTTCTTCGTGTCTCGAACAAGCCAAGATTCAGGTAACTAATCATGTACATAATGTTCGATTGGAGAATATTTCCTTTTCCACAAATAGAATAGGTTCTAATTTATATCCGGGCGAAACGACAGAAATGACCATCAGACACAGTAGCGATGAAAATTTCTTCCCGCAAAGCGCTCAACTTGAATTTTATATGGTAAAAGGAGATAAAAGAGTTTATCTAAAAACAAAAGAATCATTTTTTATTGATGAAGACGAAACGCTGAAAATTGTTATTGATGATGCTACTGAGTTGATTAATCCAATGAATTAGGAGTCGTCAATAAATAAATCTAACAATTAGGTTGAATACAATAGTTCCAATCACTGTGAAAACTACTTCTTATTATCTTGCATTTTGCCAGTTCCTCATCGCTAATTTTTATACCTGTTTCATATTGTTTTTCATCAAGAACGGCTTTTACAGTCAAACCTGTTTCTGTGGTTGTTGCACCGATTAAACCTAAAATTACCAACAAACTTTCTAATGGTTTTCCGCGCCAATTAATTGATATATAAGAAAATAGACGGTGTTCTATTTTATTCCACTTGCTTGTTCCGGGCGGAAAATGACTGACGCATATTTTTAAACCCGTTTCGTTGGCAAAAGTCTGTAATTGTGTTTTCCACAGCCGATTCCTGCTTCCGTTACTGCCACCTCCATCGGCTGTAATATACAGATTTTCAGCATATTTATACAGATTTTTTCCTTCTTCGTCCCACCATCTGCGGATGGTTGAAACTGCAAATTCCGATGTATCCTTGCTGATACCAACGCTTATAAATCCTTGATTATTAGCAATATCGTAAACGCCATAAGGCGATGCCTTACCATTTGTTTTATCTACAAAATCATACACATTTACTTCAACGGGAGTTTTTACCGGTTGCCACTCCCGTCCGTTGTTTTTATAATTGCCAATTAATTCTTTTTTCTTGCAATCTACTGATATAACAGGTTGATTTACTGCAATAAATGACTTCGCTGTATTGTTAATATATTCAAATTGTGCATCGCGGTCAATGTGGTCGCCACCTTCAAAGACTTTTCTGTTGGTTTGCAAGTTGTAACCTTGCGAAGACAATATCTGCCGCACCAGTTCGTGAGAAATTTTATAGCCCGACTTTTCTAACGCAGATTGAATATGTTTAACACTCTTGCTTGTCCACAACAACAACCGCGCAGGGTCGCCAACCGTGTACGGCTCAACTATTTCCTTGATTTTTTCAACAAGTCCTGCCTGTTTATCAACTTCTTTTTTACGACCACCGCCTTTTCTGCGTATCTTGTTCGATGCTGCCTGCATGTCAGGATTTTGAAGTTCTTTTTCTCCTCGAGCTATTAGAAAACGGCTCTTGCCGGACAAAGCGGCTATCTTACTCTGACCTCCCCAACCAATGCTTTGTGCCTCACTTGCAAGGTATAAGCGAGTTTGTTTTTCGTCCAAAACAGGCAACATTGTCGCTATTTTCTTTTTGATTATCTCCGCGTCCATGTGTTATCTAATGTTTATTTCACAAAGATAATGCTTTTTCTGCAATTACAAAATTATTTGTTATATTTATTTATTGAGGCATCCTTAGTTCATGATTATCATTGAAAATAAAAACGGTGCGAAAGAAATTTCGCACCGTTTTTTTGGTGTGCCGTGCATGACAATTAACTAGGTGGTGCAAGTCCACTATGGGGGTAGGTAGTAACCAACTATTAGCTTAAGGCAAGGGTGTCCACCGCGAGGGGAATCTGAAGGAAGCCGGCGGCAAAGTCCCGAACCGAGGCACACGAACAACATCAGGCATATCCGGTTGGATGAGTTTGCCAAACAAAACGAAATCCTATTACTACCCGGAAACCGGAGTGTAAATGTTGCGGTTGCATGGGATGAAAGTTAATTGTCTTACCACGGGAGGTCTCACAGACGTGCGGAGAAGTTTTTTCAGAAGCACGGCTAACAATCGCTGTGAGAAGTCAGCAGAAGCCATAGTAGAAACGGATACGAGCCTGTGAAAGAGAAAAAAAAAACAGGAGGTCTCACGAAGATTTGAAGGGCAGAACTTTAAGAAGTGTAATAAAATTTTAGTTACCAGATGAAAGGAAGAAAGCAGAAAATATCGGAAGATACCTGTCCGCAAAAGGATAGAGCGGCACTCGAAAGCTACGCGGGAGGGCAGACTTTCCTTTGGATGACGGAATCGGAAGACACAAGTGGGCAAGGAGAGCGCAATATGCTTGAGTATGTACTTTCACCCTCGAATCTGAACGCCGCCTACCAACAAGTGGTGCGGAACAAAGGGGTAGGGGGGATAGATGAAATGGAAGTTAGCGAACTGAAAGATTATCTGAGAGGACATAAAGAGGAATTATTGCAATCGGTATTGAACGGGAACTATCAACCACAAGCGGTCAAACGGGTCGAAATACCCAAGAGTGATGGCGGCAAACGGAAGTTAGGCATCCCGACGGTAATTGACAGGTTTATACAGCAGGCCATCCATCAAGTATTGACACCGATTTACGAGCAACAGTTTTCGGACAACAGCTACGGCTTTCGCCCGAAACGCAGTGCGCATCAGGCATTGAAGAAAGTCCAGAGATATGTTGATGCAGGGTATGACTTTGCAGTAGATATGGATTTGGAAAAATACTTTGACACAGTGAATCAGAGTAAACTGATAGAAGTGTTGTCGCGTACAATCAAGGACGGGCGAGTCATCTCGCTCATCCATAAATACCTGAGAGCAGGCGTAGAAGTAGGTGGGAAGTTCGAGCCGACAGAACAAGGCACGCCTCAAGGCAGCCCGTTAAGTCCGTTGTTGGGGAACATCCTGTTGCACGAGTTGGACAAGGAGCTTGAATCACGCGGACACGCCTTTGTACGTTATGCAGACGATATGATGATACTGTGCAAGAGCAAACGCAGTGCAGAGCGGACACTCCAACACATAGTTCCCTACATCGAAAGCAAGTTGTTTCTACGGGTAAACAAAGTCAAGACGGAGATAGCGCATGTATCAAAGTTGAAGTTTTTGGGTTACGGTTTTTACAGGTACAAAGGTAAATGCCGACTGCGCGTCCACCCGAAAAGTATGTCAAGGATGAAAGCGCGGTTACGCGAAATCACCTCTCGCAGCAACGGAAAGGGCGACGCATGGCGCAAGGAAACGGGCAACTCCTACATAAGGGGCTGGGTCAATTACTATAAGTTGGCAGATATGAAGAGCGCACTTGAGAAAATAGATGAATGGTATCGCCGACGTTTGCGGATGGTCATATGGAAACAATGGAAACGAATAAAGACCAAATTTGCCAATCTAATTAAATTAGGTGTCAAGAAAGCGAAAGCGTGGGAATATGCCAATACGAGGAAAGGCTATTGGCACACCGCCAACAGCCCTATCCTAAGTACATCTATCTCCAACGAGCGATTGAAACGAGCAGGCTATATTTTCTTTACCGATTATTATTCCAAAGTAGCCCCCGTAAATTAAAGAACCGCCGTGTACCGAACGGTACGCACGGTGGTGTGGGAGGTCGAAACGGGAAATAATCCCGTTTCTCCTACCCGATTTTGATAAATTACAAATCGGTAATTAATTTATACCGCGGAACTAACGATTTCATGATAGCCCAACCAATCAAATAAGAAACCGCACAAATGCAGAAAATAATGAAATATCCGGCGGAAATACCTTTAAATCCAAGCAATTCCATTTGTGTATTGGCTGAATAATCAAACAACAAGCCCGAACCTTTATTGATTAATACCGAACCCAAACCGCCCAGCATACCGCCGATACCGGTAATCGTAGCAATGGCTTTTTTGGGAAACATATCACCCACCGTCGAAAACATATTGGCCGACCACGATTGATGCGCCGCACCTGCAATACCGATAATGATGACCGGGAACCAATACGAAATATGTCCCAAAGGTTGCGCCAAAAGCGCCAAAAGCGGGAAAAATGCGAAAATCAACATGGCTTGCATTCGCGCCGCATACGGATTTTTTCCGGTTTTTTGAATAATGATACTCGGCAGTTTTCCTCCGTAAAGCGAAAGCATCACAATGGCGTAAATTACAAAAATAGCCCATTGTGCTTGCGAGTCGGACGATTTAAAACCGTAAACATCACTCAAATAAGCGGGCATCCAGAACAAATAGAACCACCACACGCCGTCGGTCATGAATTTTCCGAAAGCAAACGCCCAGGTTTGCTTGTATTTAAAACATTTGAGGAACGATACTTTTTCTTTTTCTGAAACCGTTGTTTCGCAGTCTTTATCGGAAAGGATATACTCTAATTCGGCTGGATTCACTTTCGGATTTTTTTCCGGTTTTTTGTAAATGAAAATCCAAAACCCCATCCAAATAAATCCCAACGCGCCGATGATGATAAACGACATTTCCCATCCATATAATTTGGCGATATACGGAATCGACAAAGGAGCCGCCAGCGCGCCGATGGTTGAACCGGCATTGAAAATACTGGTTGCATAAGCGCGGTCTTTTTTCGGATAATATTCGGCGGTCGCTTTGATGGCGGCGGGGAAGTTTCCGGCTTCACCTAAAGCCAATACAAAACGGGCGAAAATAAAGAGTGTTACACTTATATTAACCACCATACCTATATCGCCTACCGTATTAATGGTTTCTCTGGCTCCTTCAAAACCAACATTCCATATTCCGGCAGTCAATCCGGAGGTGGCGATTCCGCAAAAAGCATGCAAACAAGCGCCGAGCGACCATACGCCGATTGCCCAAAGAAAGCCTTTTTTCGTATCCATCCAATCGACGAAACGACCGGCAAATAGCATGCAAACGGCATAAAACAAAGAAAACAGCGATGTGATATTGCCGTAATCGTCGTTCGTCCAATGAAATTCGGGGGCGATAAAATCTTTCCACGTCAGTGATAAAACTTGCCTGTCCATGTAATTGATCATGGTGGCAAAAAACAGCATGGCGCAAATGACCCAACGGTAATTCGTCATTTTTTGAGAGGTGTCTTTCATGATAGTATTTGTTATTTAATATTTTTGATAATCGACAAAGCGTTGGCGCACAATTCCGTGATTTTTCCCCATTCCTTGGCGGCAATCACTTCTTTCGGAAAAAGATTGGAACCCATTCCTACACAAGTTACACCCGCATCAAACCACGATTTTAAATTACTTTCTTCGGGTTTTACGCCGCCCGTAACCATCAACATCGACCAGGGCATCGGCGCTTTCAAGCCTTTTACAAAATTGGGGCCTAATACATCGCCGGGAAATACTTTACACAAATCACAACCGGATTCCTGCGCAAATCCGGCTTCGGAAATCGAACCGCAACCGGGCGTATAAGGCACCAACCGTCGATTCGCGATTTTCGCGATTTCCGGATTGAACAGCGGCCCGACGATAAAATTCGCGCCTAACTGGATATATAACGCTGCTGTGGGTGCATCCACTATCGAGCCGATGCCCAAAATCATTTCGGGACATTCTTTGGCGGCAAATTTATTCAATTCACCGAATACTTCGTGTGCAAATTCGCCGCGATTGGTAAATTCAAATACACGCACGCCGCCTTCATAACAGGCTTTCAATACATTTTTTGCGATTTCTATGTCTTTGTGATAAAAGACAGGCACCATGCCCGTTGCAGACATAGTGCTTAGAACTTGGATCTTATTAAATCTTGCCATCTTATTTAGTTATGAGTTATGAAGTTATAAATTATGAGTTGATTAATTCATAGCTCATAACTTATAATTTATAACTATTTATGGTTGTTTTCCGATGTATGCCAAAATTCCACCATCAACATACAAAATATGTCCATTCACGAAATCGGATGCGTTGGATGCCAAAAAGACAGCCGGGCCTTCCAGATCTTCAGACGTTCCCCAACGAGCAGCAGGCGTTTTCGCAATAATAAACGAATCGAAAGGATGACGGGAGCCGTCGGCTTGCAGTTCGCGCAAAGGAGCCGTTTGAGGCGTTGCGATATAGCCCGGGCCGATGCCGTTGCATTGAATGTTGTATTCGCCGTATTCCGATGCGATGTTGCGGGTCAGCATTTTCAAACCGCCTTTGGCTGCGGCGTAAGCAGAAACGGTTTCGCGACCCAATTCGCTCATCATCGAACAGATATTGATGATTTTTCCGTGTCCTTTTTTAATCATCGACGGAATCACGGCTTTCGATACGATAAACGGCCCATTCAAGTCAATATCAATCACTTGACGAAATTCGGCGGCCGACATTTCAATCATCGGAATACGTTTGATGATTCCGGCGTTATTAACTAAAATATCAATCACACCCACTTCTTTTTCGATTTGAGCAACCATGGCGTTCACTTGGTCTTCGTTGGTAACATCGCACACATAACCTTTGGCTTCGATGCCGTCGGCCTTGTAAGCGGCGATTCCCTTATCGACCAATTCTTGTTTGATGTCGTTGAACACGATTTTTGCACCGGCTTTTGCGTAAGCCGAAGCGATGGCATAACCGATGCCGTAGGATGCGCCTGTTACGAGCGCAACTTTTCCTTCTAAAGAAAACGGATTGTTCATATTATTTATTTATTGTTGTCGAGCGGCAAAGATACTTATTTTTTCTGATATGACAAATGGGGTGTTTCCCAAAGGTGCATTTCAAATTGTCGCATTATACTTATCACTACCGTCCTTGCGAACTGCGAGGAACGAAGTAGGAAGCAATCCGGTATTTATTAATGATTATCGGACATTTCACCTTTTGGCTGAAAGCCAAA
>BNWW01000037.1 GCA_025999115.1 Bacteroidia bacterium | reverse complement strand
AGGAACATCGACGATTGCGGGTACTGCTTCTGTTTATGAAGAAACAGCTTCAAATAATGTATTAAAAGTAGCAACAAGTGCAAGTAATGGCTATATTAAATTAACTATTACATTACCGGATGGAAAAACTTTAGTCGATTTTTCTTCTACCTTATCATTAAAAATATATTTAACGACAACCGGTGATACTCAATATAAACAATTGAAATATGGACTGAATGGTATTGCTAATAGTGATTTTTTGGGAGGCAACCTCGCAAGAAGCACTTGGCATACAGGGACAATTTCATTAAACAGTTTATCTTCTTCCTTAACTTCTTTTTATATCCTTATAGGTTGTAATTGGGGCGCCTCTACTTTTTATATTGATGATATATCATTACCATTTACAGGCACTTGTGAACCACAGGTTTCCAAACACAAACCTGTTATTACCACTACGCCTATTTTAAGCAGTATAGAATGTGGGCAAACCTTGGGCAATGTAATTATTGATACTAACGGCGTAGCAACTTACACGCCGGAAGAAGGAGAAGCAGTTACAATAGAAGGCAGTTTCGCCTTTGAAACACCTACAACAGTCGTAAAATTATCTGATAACGGAATAACGGAATACAAACTTATATTTACGCCTTCAGATACAGAAACTTACGATATTGCAAGCGTGAATGTAACCGTTACGGTAAATGATAATGGTAATTGCACAACGCCTTGTCCTGCAACTGCCGGGTATTTGATGTTGGATTGCTTCAACGATAAGGAATTAGGAACAAGTTATGCGGTATATAAAGCCGAAAATACAAGTTCGGCTACTGTCTCTACCGTTGTTACCGACCCATCAGACGAAAACAATCAAGTAATTAAATTTGAAAATAAGAATTATGGACATTATTTGCGTTTAACCGTTTCGTTGCCTTGTAACAATCGCATATTAGGCAATTATTCACATGTTAGATACAAAATATATTCTGCAGCGACGTTCACTGATACTCATTATCTTGGAATTAATGGCACAATGGCAAGTGTCGGAAATGGTACGGCAACCAAAGATACTTGGGTAACAATTGAAAAAGAAATTCCATCGACTTACGCATCTTCAACACTAACAGAATTTACACTTGAACTTGGTGCACGTACCGGTGCAAAAGATTATTATATTGACGATATTGAGTTGAAAGAAAAAGCCAATTTGCCTGATTGCAATGATGGCGGTACCACAACTTGGGTAGGAACTACTACCGATTGGCTTACCTACACAAATTGGAATCCGAAGTATGTCCCCACGAGCAGTAATAATGCGATTATCCCGCAGGTTTCAACTTATCCTGTTTTAACAGCCCCTGTAACCGTTCGACAACTAACCCTCGAACCCGGCGCCGCTCTTGATTTGGGAGCCTACACATTATCCGCCTCCACAAGCATCAAAGCGCAAATCCTAATAGATTCGCAACAATGGTACTCCATCGGTTTCCCATTTGATGTAGCTACCGTTTACAGCGAAGATTACAAAGATGTTTTGGATGCAGGTACTAATTTCTGGTTAAGCTCCTATAACGGCACAGCATTTTCTCCCGCAATAACTATCGGAAATACAACCGGTTATATCATCGAATTGCCTTTGGGATTCGGAACGGGAAAAACCATCAGCTACATTTCGGGCGCAGTTGTAAATTTAGGAAAAGGCGCATTAACATTTAGCGAATCCTATACTTTGCAAGCGAATCCGTCGTTAGCGCCCTTGTCAATTACTTCGGGAACAGACAATAAATATATTTACAAACTTCAATACAACGAAGAGGTAGCCGAATATGTAAGAGCAGATGGCGCTACAACCATTGCTCCTTTTGAATCGGTCATTACCGTTGAAAAAGTTGATGCACCTCAACGCATTTCTTTGAATACGGATGTGGTTACCGGCATTGCTCCTGTGGTTGAAAACGATGTGGTTGTGGCAACGCAATATTATAATTTACAGGGTGTTACCGTAGGGGCGTTGCGCGCAACGCCCCTACAACCGGGCATTTACATTATGAAAACGATTTACGAATCAGGTAAGAGTGAAGTGAGCAAAGTAATTAAATAATTACCACCTCACCCCCGGCCCCTCTCCTTTTGGAGAGGGGCCGGGGGTGAGGTAAAAAACATAAACAACAATGAAACGACTAACAATATTATCAATCGCAATCCTCTCGGCAAGCCTCACTTTCGCCGAAAGAACCGGTTTCCGCGACCGTACCGAAAACTGGCTGCAACACGAAACCACATCCGTTTCCGGCGGCTTACGCAATGAAGGCGACGCTCCAACAATCGGCGGCCAAACACCAACTGATCTACCGACAACACCCTCCAATAGTCCCATTGGCGACGCTATCGGCCTCATCCTCGCATTGGGTTTGGTTTACGGCGGCAGTTTATTCGTCAAAAAACACTACGAACAGTCCTAAAATTAATTTCAATGAAAATGAAAAACACGATCTTTCTCGTCTGTTGCCTCGCATTTTTATACACGGGAAACATAAAAGCCGAAAACATTACCCTCGAAGCGGAAACGATGACCTTGAGCGGAAAATACGCCGGAACAATCACTTCCCCTTTTGACGGCATCGCCTTGTATGCCAACGGCGATAAAGGAACCGCCATCTGCACGTTGCCCGATGGCGCCGGAATTTACGACATCGCCATCCGCGGCGCCTCCAGCAATTCCACCTCCGCCGGCGTTTCTCTTTATATCAACGACGAAAAAGTGAAATCCTATGCTTTTACAGGAACCACGGCGACCCTGTCTTCCGCAACCATCAAATTACCGGCCATCGGAACTTCCGTTACGGTAGCTTTGCTTCTCGAAACCGACAACGGTTCCAACGACACCTATATCGACCGGATCACGTTCACCTTCAAAGGAGCCATTGTCGTCAAAGACCCGCCTGTACTTCCCGAAAAAGGAGCCTATGAAACGGATGTTTACCGCAATCTATTTCTGGAAGCCGGCTATTCGCAAGCTTCGATCGATACAAAATTGCAAACGCTCTGGTCGCAATTTTTCAACGGAAATTCGGAAACGCAAGCGCTGTACTATCCGGCCGGCACAGATGAAGCGTATATGTTGGATACCGGCAACGGCGATGTGCGAAGCGAAGGTATGTCGTATGGCATGATGCTCTGCTTGCAAATGGACAAACAAACCGAGTTTAACCGCTTATGGAAATGGGCGAAAACTAAAATGCAATACACGAGCGGCCAATACGAAGGCTATTTCGCTTGGCAAATGAATACCGACGGCTCTATCAAAGGCAACGGCCCCGCTTCCGACGGCGAAGAATATTTTATCATGTCGTTGCTGTTCGCATCCAATCGTTGGGGTGACGGCGAAGGCATTTACAATTACAAAAAAGAAGCCAACGACCTTTTGGCGCATTGCATGAAACGCACCGACACCGGCGGCGGCGTAACCAATTTATTCAATTCCACACAAAAACAGGTAACGTTTGTGCCTTACGGCAATTCAGCTTCGTTTACCGACCCGTCTTACCATCTGCCCGCTTTTTACGAATTGTGGGGACGATGGGCGAGCGATAAATCCAAACGCCAATTCTGGAAAGATTGTGCGGCCAAAAGTCGCGAAATGTTTCCCAAATTCGCCGACTCACAAACCGGCTTAATGCCCGATTATGCAGAATTTAGCGGCGCTGCACGCAACGACGGCGACCACAAATATTTCTGTTACGACGCTTGGCGTTGCATCATGAACGTGGCCGTCGATTACGCATGGTTCAAAGCGGACGAACGCGAAGTTTCGCTCATCAACAAAATACATAATTTCTTCAACAGCAAAGGAGTAGAATCCTACGGCGGTTTATACAAACTCGACGGAACAATCTTGAACAACAACGCCGACCACTCGCCCGGATTAGTCGCCTGCAACGCTACCGGTTCGCTGGCAAGCAATCAACCGGTCGCATGGGATTTTATCGAAGATTTTTTCAATCAATCCATTCCTTCGGGAAAATACCGCTATTACGATGGAATGCTGTATTTTATGAATTTCCTGCATCTTTCCGGCAATTTCAAAATTTATAAACCGGAAAATGAAGAACCGGAAGATCCCTGTCCCGAAACGAAAGCCGGCTATTTTACCCTCGAAAACTTCAATCAACGCGAATTAAATTCCGTTTATACGATGCAGAAACAGAGCGCATCGGCAGGTACGGCAAACGTAACCGTCAGTCCGACAGATAATTCGGAGCAAGTTGCAAAAGTCATTACCGCCAATTGGGATGAATATATCCATTTCGACGCTACCCTGCCCGCCAACCGTTCGTGGCAAGATTACGACAGTTTGAATTTCGACGTTTTTTATAATTCCACGGCAAGCGGAAGTGATAATCACTTCAAAGATTTACGCGTGTATTTAAACGGCCAACAAATTCATTCGGAAGCTACGGGTGATAAAAGCGGCGCCAATCACAACACGTGGTTGTACAAAACGATCGACCTCAAAAACACCAATTCCGCCAATACTTTCAGTATTTATTTGGGAATCCGCAGCAACAAAGCCGATTATTATATCGACAATGTCTGTTTGAAAGAAAAAAGCGGTCTGACCCCTATTCCGTTCAATCAAAAAAGCGATAAACCGGTTATTTTCAGCAACAATATTCTTTCCCTTTCGGGACAAACAGCAGAATCTATCTTCGTTTACGATTTAAATGGAAAATTGCAAAAAACAGCATCCGGCGTTTCTTCTTTGAATCTTTCTTCATTGGCTCCGGGTCTGTATATTGTACGGATTTATTCTGAAAATCAGACGATTACAGCAAAAATTGTAAAATATTAAAACAAGCATGAATACAACACCCTCCAAAGGCTTTTATAAATTATCGGGATTGCAACGAATCGGGTTCGGTTCGGGCGATTTGGCGCAAAACTTGATTTATCAAACGGTTGCCACTTATTTGTTATTTTTTTATACCAATGTTTTCGGCATCAGTCCGGCGGCGGCGGCGTTTATGTTTCTCATTGTGCGTTTGGTGGATGTACTTTGGGATCCGTTTGTGGGCGCTTTTATCGACAAACATAATCCGAAATTCGGAAAGTATCGTTCCTATTTGGTTTTGGGCGGCATCCCGTTGACGGGTTTGGCGATTCTGTCGTTTTGGAACGGATTTTCCGGTCAATTGTGGTATGCCTACATCACGTATGTAACGCTTTCGTTATGTTATACTTTGGTCAATGTTCCTTATGGCGCTTTGAATGCTTCGCTCACGCGCGACACCGACGAAATAACCAAACTGACTTCCACTCGTATGTTTATGGCGAATTTGGGCGGTTTGGCGGTTCAATTCGGCGTTCCGGCCGCCATTCAGCATTTTGCGCCGAATCACGACTGGTCGCAACCGGCATCTTCTCCCGTTTGGTTTGCCGTGATGACGGTTTATGCGCTTGCCGGTTTCATTTTACTCGCTTTCTGTTTTTCGCAAACCAAAGAACGGGTGGTGATGGAAAAATCCCAAACCGAAAATGTGCGTTATGCCGATCTTTTTGTCGAATTTATTCATAACCGGCCATTGCGTATATTGGCTTTATTCTTCATTACCGCTTTTGCAATGATGGCCGTAGGCAATTCTGCATCAGCCTATTATATGCAATACAACGTCGGTCATCAAGAGGCTTTGAAATGGTTTAACGCTTTGGGTTCCTTGCCAGCGTTTATTTTCTTGCCTTTGGTTCCGGCAATTAAACGGGCAATCGGCAAAAAACAACTGTTTTATGTTTTTCTTACGGTCGGAATTGTGGGAATGATTCTGCTGTACATTATTTCCATTTCGCCTGCGCTAAAAAACCAATTATGGCTGATTTACACGGCGCAATTTATTAAATCGACCGGTGTAATTGTGGCTACCGGTTATATGTGGGCTTTGGTTCCCGAAGTGATTTCCTACGGCGAATGGAAATCGGGGAAACGGATATCCGGCGTTGTCAATGCGCTGACAGGAATCTTTTTTAAAGCCGGTTTTGCACTCGGCGGCGTAATACCCGGTCTTGTGCTTACATGGACTCATTTCGATGCCGGAAAAGCCGAACAATCGCCCTTGGCGCAACAAGGTATCTTGTGGTTGGTGGTCGTTCTTCCGGCCATTTTATTACTTTTGGCCATGTTTATTATCTCGAAATACGAATTAAGTGATGAAACAATTGATAAAATCAATCGCGAAATAGAAGCGCGACACACAAAATAAAGGAAAAACAGGATGAAGAAAATTAAAAATTTATTGGGATTAATTATCGGCGCAACCGTCTTGTTGTCAGCCTGTTCCGATGTAAAATCGACGGAAGAATCCATTAGATTAAAAGATGCTTTCAAAGATAAATTTCTGATTGGAACGGCTCTAAATGAAAATCAATACACAGGCAAAGACAGTTTGGCAGTAGCCATTATCCGGAAACATTTCAATGCAATTGTAGCTGAAAACTGCATGAAAAGCGAAGTCCTCCAACCGGAAGAAGGAATATTCGATTTCACACAAGCCGATCAATTTGTAGCTTTCGGTGAAGCCAACCGGTTGTTTATGACCGGTCATTGCTTGATTTGGCATTCGCAGGCGCCCGCTTGGTTTTTCGTTGATAAAAAAGGGAACGATGTTTCGCGCGAGGTTTTGATCGAACGGATGAGAACACATATTTTTACCGTAATGTCGCGTTACAAAGGGATAATAAAAGGTTGGGATGTTGTAAATGAAGCCATTGAAGACGATGGTTCGTGGCGAAAAAGTAAATTTTATACCCTGCTCGGCGAAGATTTTGTTCGTTTGGCTTTTCAATTTGCGCACGAAGCCGATCCGGCCGCCGAATTGTATTACAACGATTATTCGATGTCTAACGAAGGCCGGCGCAACGAGGTTATCCGGATGGTAAAATCGTTGCAAGCGCAAAATATTCCCATCCACGGCATCGGAATGCAAGGGCATTGCGGAATGAATTATCCTTCGTTGGAAGCGTTTGAAAAAAGTATTATCGCTTTTTCCGAATTGGGCGTTAAAGTAATGATTACCGAATTTGATATGGGCGTTTTGCCGATGCCGAATGCGAATGCAGGCGCCGATGTGTCGCTGGTTTTCGATTACCAACAAGAAATGAATCCGTATTCAAACAGATTGCCGGAAATAGTAGAAAACGCTTGGACGGAACGTTTCAACGCATTTTTCCAATTGTTTTTGAAACATTCCGACAAAATCAGCCGGGTATCGTTCTGGGGCGTAACCGATGCCGATTCGTGGAAAAACGATTGGCCGATACGTGGTAGAACGGATTATCCCTTGCTTTTCGACCGGAATTATCAACCGAAAAACATAGTACAATTAATCTGTCATGGCGCACTTGATGCGCCATCCCCCGAAAATCGTTAATCATGGGATGGTGGATCAAGCTCGCCATGACGCAAATCAAACAAATAAAATGAAAGCAAGATATTTAGTTCCAAATGATTACATGGCCGACCCGGCCGTTCACGTGTTCAACAACCGCTTGTATATTTACCCCTCACACGACCGCGAAAGCGGCATCCCCGAAAACGACAACGGCGACCATTTCGACATGTGCGACTATCACGTTTTTTCGATGGACGACGTCGAAAACGGCATCGTTACCGATCACGGTAAAATATTGGATGTGAAAGACATCCCTTGGGCCGGACGGCAATTGTGGGATTGCGACGTCGCTTTCAAAAACGGCAAATACTACCTCTATTTTCCGCTCAAAGACAAAAACGATATTTTTCGCATCGGCGTGGCGATTTCCGGCAAGCCCGAAGGCCCGTTCATTCCCCTATCCGACCCAATCCGGGGCAGTTACAGTATCGACCCTGCCATTTTAGACGACGGCGACGGCAATTTCTATATGTATTTCGGCGGCCTGTGGGGCGGACAATTGCAACGTTACCGCGACAACAAAGCCCTCGAAAGCGCCGCTTTTCCGGCCGGCGACGAACCGGCCATCCCTTCACGTATCGTAAAATTGAGCGACGATCTGTTGCAATTTGCCGAAGAACCGCGCCCGGTAGTCATTTTAGACAAAAACGGAAATCCATTGACCGCCGGCGATAACGAACGTCGCTTTTTTGAGGCCTCGTGGATACACAAATACAACGGAAAATATTATTTTTCGTATTCCACCGGCGACACGCATCTTTTATGTTATGCTATTGGCGATAATCCTTACGGGCCGTTTGTTTATCAGGGAATCATTCTGCATCCCGTTGCCGGTTGGACAACGCATCATGCCATCGTAGAATTTAACGGAAAATGGTATTTGTTTCATCACGATTGCGCGCCTTCGGGAGGCGTTACTTGGTTGCGTAGTTTGAAGGTGGCAGAATTGGAGTATAATACCGATGGGACAATTAAAACAATGGAATGAACCATACTTTCAAAATCCATATCCTGTTGGTCCTGTTTTTTGCGTTGGTTCCACACACCTACGCCGAAAACGGTAGCCGCTTGTGGTTACCTGCCGAAAAAAACGCCACGGCACAAGTTTCAGCCAATCGAAAAAGCCCAACCATCAACATCGCCTGCCAAGAATTGCAAACCCAATGGAAAGGCGCTCCGGTGAAATTGGAATTGCAAACCATTGAAGGAAAAGTCATTGACTCTTATGTTATTTCCGAAAACCAACAGCAAGACATTACCATCCAAGCATCCACCGAAGCCGGTCTACTCTACGGCGCCTATCATCTTTTACGTTTGCAACAAACCGAAAATCAACCTATCAGCTTTCCCATCATCGAAATTCCCGACAGCGATATCCGGATTTTAAATCATTGGGACAATTTAGATGGAAGTATCGAACGCGGATATGCCGGAAAATCCCTCTGGCAATGGGACGACTTGCCTGAAAAAATTTCGCCGCGCTACCAAGAATATGCCCGCGCCAACGCTTCCATCGGCATCAACGGAACGGTTTTAAATAATGTCAACGCCTCGCCGCAATTCCTGACTACCGGAATGTTGAAAAAAGTAAAAACACTGGCCGATATTTTCCGGCCTTACGGAATGAAAGTCTATTTGTCCATCAATTTTTCCGCACCCGCGATTATCGGCGGTTTGAAAACATCCGACCCATTGGATAAAGACGTGCAACAATGGTGGAAACACAAAACCGCTGAAATCTACCGCCTGATTCCCGATTTCGGCGGTTTCTTAGTCAAAGCCAATTCCGAAGGACAACCCGGCCCGCAAGATTTCGGCCGAAGCCACGCCGATGGCGCCAATCTCTTGGCCGACGCCCTCCTACCCTACGGCGGAATCGTGATGTGGCGCGCCTTCGTCTATTCTTCATCCGGCGACGACCGCGCCAAACAAGCCTATAACGAATTTTTACCGCTCGACGGACAATTTCGAGACAACGTCATCATCCAAATCAAAAACGGCCCCATCGATTTTCAACCATGCGAACCCTATCATCCGCTTTTCGGCGCTATGACCCGAACGGCCACGATGCCCGAACTGCAAATCACGCAAGAATATCTGGGACAAGCCAATCATGTAGTCTTTCTGGCATCAATGTGGCGCGAATTTTTCGATTCCGTTAAAGGCCAATCATTCAAAGTAATAGCCGGAGTGGCCAACACCGGAGATGAACCCAATTGGTGCGGACATCCTTTTGCGCAAGCCAATTGGTACGCATTCGGCCGTTTGGCGTGGAGTCATCAACTTTCGCCCGAAACCATTGTCGGCGAATGGCTCCGAATGACTTTTTCCAACGATACCGCTTTTATTCATCCGGTAAAAAACGGGATGCTTGATTCGTGGGAAGCGGCCGTTCATTACATGATGCCCTTGGGTTTGCATCACCTTTTTGCATGGGAACATCATTATGGCCCCGAACCTTGGTGTGATATTCCGGGCGCGCGTCCCGATTGGTTGCCACCCTATTATCACAAAGCCGACAGTCTGGGAATCGGTTTCGACCGGACAACCGGCGGCTCCAACGCCGTTTCGCAATATCCCGCTCCCTTGTGCGACGAATGGAATCGCCCTGCCGGTTGTCCCGAAAAATATTTGCTCTGGTTTCATCACATTCCTTGGGATTATAAAATGAAAAGCGGCCGGATTTTATGGGATGAACTTTGTTACCAATACGATACGGGCGTTCAACAAGTCCGCGAATTTCAAGCGATTTGGCAAAATCAAAAAAAACGCATCGATGCGGAACGTTTTCAACTCGTCGAATCCCGTTTAAAAATACAGGCGCACGACGCTGTCTGGTGGAAAAACGCCTGCCTGCTCTATTTCCAAACTTTTTCGCGGCGACCCATACCGCCGGATATAAAAATGTAACATTCAACAAAGCGTTTGTAACATTTGGATGCCGCCAATGGCTTTGAAATGGCTTAATTTTGCAACATCAAATTTTTATTTATGTTTAATTTTAAATTAGTATCAAAATGAAGAAAACAGTACTTTTTGTTTTTGCTCTATTGTTGAGTATGAGTTTGTTCGCTCAATCCGTTCCGTTCGATCAATACGGAAATGTATTATTGACGGATTATGAAAATTATGCCGGTAATCAAACGGTTACGGTTGTGCTTACGATTAGTAACGCCGGCGAAGCGAATGCGAGTGTAGCTCCGGGTTGGGGTGTCGGAACTATTAAACCCATCAATAACGAGGACGCTGCCGCCGCTTATGGTTTTGACTGTAAAGCCATTTCAGCGGAAGGCGCAGAAAATGCGTATGAATTTACGATTGCGCAATTCAAAGATTTTGCAAAAATCAACGGCGAGTATTTTGTTGATCAATACGATCAAAAAGGAATTACCATTAATGTATATAATGGTGCAACTTTGACTTCGATTACCGTCGGAGCAGTCGTTGAACCCTCTGCCGTTCTCGATTTTGAAAACGACGAAACCGGAGCTGTTTATCAAGGAATCGGATGGAGCGTCGATACGTATTCGGCTGTGGTTGCTGCCAATCCTTCGGGTACAGGCAAATCCTTACATTTTACTTCTACGAACTGGAACTCGTATCCGAAATTTACGGTTACACTGCCCGAAAATAAAACTTTCGGCGATGTGGAAAAAATTAAATTAGACATCTATTTCGGAGAAGGCGGAAGTTCAGACCAAAATAACTATAAACATTTCGATGTTTTTGTGGGTGTGTCCGGCGCTTCTTTTACGGCAAACGAAGCAACATTTGCAACAGACAACTTAGTAACAAACGATGAAAGAGGTAAATGGCTTTTCAAAGAAATTGCAATTCCTGCAACTGTGAGCAGTGAATTAAAAGCGCTGAATGCTTTCGATTTGGGAGTAGGTTTGTTGGTTGAAAATGCAGACTACTATTTGGATAACATTCAATTTATTCTGAAAGCAGGCAGTGCAATTTCCAACATCAACCAACATCAAAACACCGTTCTTTCCGTAGAAGGCGGAATCAGCGTAAATGCCAACGCCCAAGTTACGGTTTTTGGTATCGACGGCCGCGTAGTGAAACAAACGGTTGCCGGCAACGGACAAGTAATTCCTTTGCAAAAAGGTGTTTATATTGTGAAAGCCGGTAATGCGAAACTGACGAAAGTGCTGGTAAAATAACAAGGAGAACTTGTTGGTATAGGGAGTGAAAACTCCCTATTTTTTTATATACCTTTGTCGAAAATATATCATCATGGAAAAAACATGGCGCTGGTTCGGTAAAAAAGATGCTATTAGCCTGCAAATGTTACGTCAAATCGGCGTGGAAGGCATTGTTACAGCTTTACACGATATTCCTAACGGAGCAGTTTGGCCGCTGGAAACCATTCTCGATTTGAAACAATACATCGAAAAAGCCGGTTTACGCTGGTCGGTCGTCGAAAGTTTACCCGTATCGGAAAGCATCAAATACGGAGGAAAAGACCGCGGCCAATGGATTGAAAATTATAAAATAAGTTTGGCCAATCTGGGAAAAGCCGGCGTAAAAACCGTTTGCTACAATTTTATGCCGGTACTGGATTGGATTCGCACCGATTTGGCGAAGAAAAATGAAGACGGAACCTATTCGCTCTATTTCGATAAAATCAGTTTCGCCTACTTCGATTGTTGCATTTTGCAACGCAAAAACGCGGAAAACGACTATTCCGCCGAAGAAATGAAAAAAGTAGATGAATTGGATAAAATCATTACGGAAGTCGAAAAAGAGGCCTTGATAGATACGATTGTCGTTAAAACACAAGGTTTTGTAAACGGAAATATTAAGGAAGACGACCAAAATCCGATGGCGATTTTCAAACATTTATTGGCTTTGTATCAAGGAATAGATAAAAATCAATTGCGCGAAAATTTTCAATATTTCATGGAGCAAATTATTCCTGCGGCCGAAGAATACGATGTAAACCTTTGCATTCATCCCGACGACCCGCCTTTTCCGGTTTTAGGATTACCACGCATTGCCGGTTCAGGCGACGACATCGAATGGTTATTGAATGCCGTACCCAATCCCCGCAACGGACTGACTTTCTGCGCCGGTTCGTTAAGCGCCGGTTTACATAATGATGTTCCCGGATTAGCCCACCGGTTTGCCGAACGAACGCATTTTATTCATCTGCGCAGCACCACCGTAACACCCGACGGCAGTTTTACGGAAGCCTCGCACCTCGCAGGACGCGGACATTTAGTAGAATTAGTGCAAATTTTTGAAAAGGAAAATCCCAATTTGCCCATGCGTGTCGATCACGGAAAATTGATGTTGAGCGATATTGCACACAATGTTTACAATCCGGGCTATTCGTTTTTGGGACGGATGTATGCTTTGGCGCAAGTGGATGGAATTTTAGCGGCGGCTACTTCACTTTGTAAACGGTAATACAAGCATCGGGACAAACATAACCGCAATTAGCGCAACCAATGCAATTGCCGGGATTCGCCATATAAGCAAAATTATAACCTTTGGCATTCACTTCTTTTCCTAATGCCAAAACATCTGCCGGACAAGCCGTTACGCATAAATTGCATCCTTTGCAACGAACCGTGTCAATGACTACCGTTCCTCGTATCTTTCCCATATATGCTTAAATGTCGGGAAATTCTTCCCGTAATTTTATTAATTCTTTTCGTAATTCGGATCTTTCTTCTTCGTCGATGGTTTTTGTCAAACCTTCCTCCAACGCGCTTTTGGCCTTTTGCGGTTCGCCCAATAAATACAATACATTGCTTTTATACAAGTACAAAGCGGGAAAATCGGGAGTATAGCGCAAAGCGGCATTCACATATTTCAAGGCCTCTTTCCAATTTTCTAATTTAGAACAAATGGCTACGCCCATTAAATGGATCATGCTATTGGCTTCAAACCGGCCTAAATAATCGTTCAACTTTTCCAAGGCTTTCACATATACGCCGTATTTTTCGTATAATGCGATGAGTTGGATGAGGTTTTCAGGATCATTATAACCCAGCGATTCGGCAAATTCAAAAGCGTCGATGGCTTTTTCGGGTTCTTCCAAATCTTCGGCGTAAAGCAAACCCAAACGGTGCCAACTGTCGCCGTCCATCGGACTGGTATGTTCGATCTTATTCGCCAATTCCAAGGATTTATCCTTGTCTTCCATCAAAACGTATGCGCGTAATTGCAACCAGTAAAATTCCACTTGAATACCCATCCGGCGAATCGCTTCATCCATCACATCGATGGCCGCATCGAATAAATCAACATCATTCAAAGCTTCGCCCATCGCTTGATAGAGGATGGAAAGGTCGTCTTTGTTAGCTTCGTATTTCTTTTGTTGGCGCCGGAATGCAGCAAAAGCGTCTTCTTCCATTCCCAGATGCAATAAAGCGCTGAGCCGGTGTACATCCAACCAAACATCTGCTTGTTTCTGATAATCATCGGCAATGGTCAGCAAATCTTCCCACATCTCGAAATCGTTCAGTATCAACAAAATATCCGCCACCATATCTACATCGTTGGGATAGAAAGTCAAGGCATAACGAATGGATTTCCGCGCTTTTTCCAATTCCCCTTCATCGAAGTAAATATCAATAACTTCACAGATTTCTTCGGAATCTAAAAAACGCGGCGAACGACCGGCCGACAAAGCCTCATCCCATTCTTCAAAAAAATCGGGATAGGGTTCTTGCGGAGTGTTATCCTGATAAATATCTTCGAAATCGCCGAAATTGAACATCGTTTTTAGTTATGAATTATAAGTTATGAGTTGTAATGGCTCATAATTTTTTTGAATCTTTTAATGAAACGGTACGATTGAAAATCAAACCGGCAGGCGTAGAATCGAGGTCGAGATTGAAATAACCGATGCGTTGGAATTGGAAATGGTCGAGCGGTTGCGCCTTCAACAATTCTTTTTCCACGCGGACGTCGGTTTTTACAATCAACGATTCGGGATTCAGCAAATCGCGGAAATCGGTATCTTTTTCTTCCGAAGGATTTTCGACCGAAAACAAACGATCGTATAACCGTACTTCGGCCGGCAGACTGTGTTCGACCGACACCCAATGCAGCGTACCTTTTACTTTGCGATTGGCTTCGGGCATTCCGCTACGGGTTTGCGGGTCGTATTCGGCGTAAATTTCCGTAATATTTCCGTTTTCATCTTTTTGGCAACTCGTACATTTCACGATATAGGCGTTTTTGAGGCGCACTTCCTGACCGGGTGTCATTCGGAAGAATTTTTTCGGAGCATCTTCCATAAAATCTTCCCGTTCAATAAAAAGTTCACGGCTGAAAGTGATTTCATGCGAGCCAGCCGATTCGTCTTCGGGATTATTCACCGCTTCCAATTGCTCTGTTTTTCCTTCCGGATAATTGGTCAGAATCAATTTAACGGGGTCGATAACCGCCGAAACACGTTTGGCCGTGGCATTCAAATCTTCGCGAACAGCGTGTTCAAGCAAGGCGATGTCGTTCAACGCTTCCACTTTGGTATAACCGATTTTATCCACAAAATGGCGAATCGATTCGGGCGTATAACCGCGGCGGCGCAAACCGGCCAAGGTGGGCATACGCGGGTCGTCCCAACCGCTAACCAATTCTTCCTGAACCAATTGCAGCAGCTTCCGCTTACTCATCATCGTATAAGTGAGATTCAAACGGTTAAATTCGTATTGCCGGGGACGGTAATCGCCGTCTTCGGGGCGGAAGGTTTTCAATTCGTCCACAAACCAATCGTAAAGCGGGCGATGCACCACAAATTCTAAAGTACAGATCGAATGTGTAACTCCCTCAAAATAATCGCTTTCACCGTGTGCAAAATCATACATCGGATAGGCTTTCCAAGCCGTTCCCGTGCGATGATGCGGATGATGGATGACGCGATAAATAATCGGATCACGGAAGTGCATATTCGGATTGGCCATGTCGATTTTCGCACGCAAAACCATAGCGCCTTCGGCAATTTCGCCGGTATTCATCTTTTTAAATAAGGTCAAACTTTCTTCGACGGGGCGATCGCGGTAAGGCGAATTTTGCCCGGCCTGCGTGGGCGCGCCTTTTTGTTTGGCAATGTCTTCCGACGATTGTTCGTCGATGTAGGCCTTTCCGGCTTCAATCAGTTGAACGGCAAAATCCCACAACTGCTGGAAATAATCCGAGGCATAATATACATTTTTCCATTGAAAACCAAGCCATTGAATATCTTCCATAATCGAATCGACGTATTCTACATCTTCTTTCGAGGGATTGGTGTCGTCGAAACGCAAGTTACAAATGCCGCCGTATTTTTGCGCAATGCCGAAATCCAGACAAATGGCTTTGGCATGGCCGATATGCAGGTAGCCGTTGGGTTCGGGAGGAAAACGGGTTTGGATTCTTCCGTTGTTTTTGCCTTCCGCCAAATCGTTTTCTACAATCGTTTCTATAAAATTGAGGTTTTTCTTATTTTCCTCGCCGGTAATATTTTCTACAAACATAATTCGTTTTTAAAATCGGAGTGCAAATTTACGGAATTTATTTCAGATAACGAGCAAATTTTCCAAAATCCCTTGCCATTCCCAAAAAACATCGTATCTTTGCACCCGAAAAACGACTACGTGATTCATTCGTATCATCATCTGTATGCCGAATTTTACCCATTCTATTTTTTCAATATAAAAAGAATTTAATACATATTTATCTATTCTTATGCAGAAATATAACATCTTGCAACTCAGAGAGATGGAATTAAGCGCACTAATCGCTTTAGCCAAAGAACTCGGATTATCCAAAGTAGAAAAATTAGCAAAAGACGATTTGATTTACCAAATTTTGGACGAACAAGCCATCGTAAACGCCGCCATCCAACTTGCCAATAACCCGAATGCGGGGGAAAGTCGCCGGAATAAACGGCTTCACAATAATAAAACGAACAACAACCCGAAGAAAAAAACGGAAGAAAAAGCAAAAACGCCTGTTGTGGAACCCATTATAGAAATAAACGAAGCGACGGAAGTAACCGAAGCGCCTGAAAAGAAAAAACGGGGACGGAAACCGGGCTTCAAACCGGCTAAGAAAGAAGTAGCAGAAGAACAGGCTCCGGCAGCATCCGAGGTTACCTCCGCACCGGCCAACAAAGAAAACGAAGATACAGATAAACCGAACGCGCGTAAAAAACGCGAACGCATCACATCGCCCATGCAAGTCAATATTCCGGCTTACGATAAAACAACGGGGCCGGCTTCTAAAACGCCTCCGGCAACTCTGGATTCGCTTTTCTCACAATCGGAAAAACAACCCGAACCGGTAGCAGCCACGCCCGAAACACCACCGGCAACAGCAACCACAACCGAACAACCGCAGCAAGCTCAACAAACCGTCCCAAGCGAAGAAATGCCGAATCCGAAAAAAATAGTGTTCCGCCACAGTCCGACGGTAAACAGTGTAATGGATCAGGTGTTGTTTACCAAACCTAATCTGCCCCAACCCGGCAATAAAAAACAAAATAATAACCCGAACAACAACAATAATAATAACAATAACCCGAATAAAAATCAAACAAACAACAACAATCCGAACAACAACGGAAATAATAATAACAACAATAATAACGGAAACGAAAATCCAAACCTACAGCAACAGCAACAGAAGACCCGCACGTTTGATTTCGACGGTATTTTAACCGGTCGTGGCGTGCTGGAAATCATTCAGGAAGGTTACGGATTTTTACGTTCGGCCGACTATAATTATTTGTCTTCAGCCGATGACATTTATGTTTCGCAATCGCAAATCAAATTATTCGGATTGAAAACAGGCGACGTAGTAGAAGGCCCCATTCGTCCGCCGAAAGAAGGTGAAAAATTCTTCCCCTTGGTGAAAGTCGATTTTATCAACGGATTATCGCCCGAAGAAGTGCGCGATCGCGTACCGTTCGACCATTTAACACCGCTTTTTCCCGACGAAAAATTTCATTTGGTGCGCAGTTTGAGTCCGAAAGTCATCGACAAACTATCGCCGCGCGTCGTGGATTTGTTTTCGCCCATCGGAAAAGGCCAACGCGGATTGATCGTTGCCCAACCAAAAACAGGTAAAACCATGTTATTGAAAGATATAGCCAATTCAATTGCATGGAATCATCCCGAAGTATATATGATTGTTCTCTTAATTGACGAACGTCCCGAAGAAGTAACCGATATGCAACGGAGCGTGGATGCCGAAGTCATCGCATCTACTTTCGACGAACCGGCCGAACGCCATGTGAAAATCGCCGACATCGTATTAAACAAAGCCAAACGAATGGTGGAATGCGGACACGATGTTGTTATCCTTTTAGATTCGATAACTCGTTTAGCCAGAGCATATAACACCGTTCAACCGGCATCCGGAAAAGTGCTTTCGGGAGGTGTGGACGCCAACGCTTTGCAAAAACCCAAACGTTTCTTCGGAGCGGCGCGCAACATCGAAAACGGCGGTTCGCTCACGATTATCGCCACCGCATTGACCGAAACCGGTTCCAAAATGGACGATGTGATTTTTGAAGAATTTAAAGGTACCGGCAATATGGAATTGCAGTTAGACCGCAAATTGTCGAACAAACGGATTTATCCGGCAGTAGACATTGTGGCTTCTAGCACTCGTCGCGACGATTTATTGCAAGACCGCGACACCGTGAACCGGATGTGGATTCTCCGTAAATATCTGTCCGATATGAACAGCCTCGAAGCCATGGAATTTGTAAAAGACCGGATGGAAAAAACGTTCAGCAACGAAGAATTTTTGATTTCGATGAACGGGTAATCAATAACTACTGTTTTTGATTTTTTAATTCAGCAGGATGGTTTTGTACGAAAAACTGTCCCGCTCTTATTCTGCAAATATACACATATTATACTGAACACACAAAGAATTTGCAAGTTAATGGCTGCTAACATCAATTTAGCATACAGTAAATACAAATAGCGTTCTTCTTTCATCTTTCCCGCCTTGTGAATACAAAACAGGGATTTCCAATGCTTGAACATTAACTCTATTTGCCAGCGAAGTTTGTAAACCGGATAAATCATTTCTGCGCTCATCTGTCCTCCCCGTTTTTTCTGTTCTTTTTTTCTGTCCCGAACCCGTTTTTCACAGACTTGACCGCAGACAGGAATAAGCAACATACGCACCGGCAACCGGTGTTCGTTGCCAAGATATACCTCCATTTCCTGTTGGCGCATGCCTTTTTTCTTCATATTGGCGTAGAGTTTTTGAAAACAGATTCGGGAACCATCCTTGTAAAAAACACAGGTGCGGGTATAATACCGGCTTAGAAAATAACTGTGTTTGTCATTGAAGGTTTGAAAAACATCTAATGAGTAGTAACCTGAATCACGGATAATTAAATCTCCCTCCTCCACATTTATAATGCCCTTGCAGCATGTCCGGAATTTTGAATTTGGTCGAATCCTTGATGCGGACATGATGGAAGCTATCCAATAAACTTCCTTGATAAAGAGGAATTGCAGTATTGATTTTGCATGGCAGACAACACTATTTTAATTATTACATCCTGATATACTGATACTTAGATTGATTAGCCTGACGGCTATGACCGAAGTGGGCTGGACATTCCCTTTGGGGTTGGAGGGTGAGAGTGTCGTGCTACCGAAGGGAGGAATCTCCTGATAGTCGTTAAACAATACGCTAAGAGCATCGCATGATGTTTCATTTTACACTGTAAATAATCATATATCCCTCTCTGAAACATAATTTATCCTATATTGATACAGGAAAGAATATCTTTGCACTCGTTAAGTTTTAATTTTTCTCTTGATTTATTATTGATTTTAATAATATATAATGGTAAAGATAAAAGCAATAAAAAAAGTACAGGGTGTCCTTCTCATCTGCTGCCTTATTTTGTGTATTTCATGCAGCAAGCCAGCCGGGGGCGACGGCGGCGAATTGGTAGGCGTAGGCGCTCAGTCGTGGAGCGAACCGAATCCTTATGGCATGGTCTTGATTAAGCGCGGCTCTTTCGCGATGGGCCTTGCCGAAAACGATACGGCTTGGGGCTTGTTCAAAAATGCCAAAAACATTTCCATCGACAATTTCTGGATGGACGAAACGGAAATTACCAACGCCGAATACCGCCAGTTCGTCTATTGGGTGCGCGACTCGATTATCCGCGAACGCCTCTACGACCCTGCTTTCGGCGGAAACGAACTCTTCAAAATCACGGAAGATAAAGACGGCAATCCTATTGAACCGGCCGTTCTGGACTGGAAACGACCGGTTCCGACTGAAAAACGGGCTACCGAAGACGAACTCCGCGCCATCAACAGCGTAAACTGGACCAACCCCATTACCCGCGAAAGCAAATTAGACCCCGACCGGATGATTTATCGTTATTCGATTTTCGATGAAACCGGTTACGCCTTGCGCCGTAATCAAATGGATCCGGCCAAGCGGGTGCGCAACACCGATATTGTGGTTGACCCCGACGAGGTAATCATGATTTCCAAAGACACGGCATACGTGACTGAAGACGGGAAAATCATTTCCGAAACCATTACCCGCCCGTTAAGCGGAATCTGGGATTTTTTAAATTCGTATATCATCAATATTTATCCCGACGAAACGGTTTGGATCAACGATTTCCCGAATGCCTACAATGAACCCTACATGCGTCAGTATTTCAATTTCCCGTGTTTCGACGATTATCCGGTCGTGGGTGTTTCGTGGGAACAGGCGCGAGCCTTTTGCGCGTGGCGAACCGATTATCTGAAACGTTCGCTAAGCGGCGCACAACGTTCGATGGTCGAACCCTACCGCTTGCCCACCGAAACCGAATTTGAATACGCCGCCCGCAGCGGTAAATCCGAAAGTAAATATCCGTGGCGACAGGAAACACCCGTAGGCGATAAAGACTGCTTTCTCGGAAACTTCAAGCCGGGCGACGGTAATTACACGCAGGACTGTTATCTGATTACTTCGCGCGTGGCTTCGTTCGCACCCAACGAGTTCGGCCTGTATGATATGGCGGGCAATGTGGCCGAATGGACTTCCACCGCCTATTTAGAATCCGGCCCCGAAATCATGAACGACATCAATCCGCAATATGTTTACAATGCAGCGAAAGAAGATCCCTACGCGATGAAGAAAAAAGTCATCCGTGGCGGTTCGTGGAAAGACGTAGGCCAATACATCCGTTCCGATATTCGCTCGTTTGAATATCAAAACGAACAGCGGTCGTATATCGGGTTCCGTTGCGTTCGCTCATACTCGGGCTGTTCCAAGGGAAAGAGATAATATTCATAATTCATAACTAATAATTCATAACTTAAAAAATGGGTTTTAAAAGAAGATACAAAAACTTTGTAGAGAAGTTTTTATCCGGCGAGCAAGGCAAACGGTTTTTTCATGTTTGCTATAGCTGGGGAGCCTCAATCGTGGTGATAGGAGCATTGGCAAAATTGGAACATTGGCCGTGGGGGCTGGGGAGTTTTTTGATTACCCTGGGGTTGTCAATTGAATTTATCGTATTCTTTTTGTCGGGCTTGGACGCTCCTGCGAAAGATGTCCATTGGGAACGTGTGTTCCCTGTTTTGGATACAAACGATGAGGAAGACCGTCCGAACTTCAATGGCGGCGGAAACGGTGTGATTGCCGAAGGTTCGGGTGGAACCGTAGTTATCGGCGGCGGATATTTCGGCGACGGCGGCAACGCTCCGGCGGCAACCTCGGAAGCCGTAGCCAATCTGACTCCGGGACAGGTTCAACAGTCGTTCGGCATCCCCAACGCCGTCAATATCTCGGAAGAAGACAGCAACGCGCTGACCGAAAGCATCAAGAAAATGGCCTCGGCCGCCGATCAGTTGGCCAAAATGACTGAAATGACCGATGCCACGCAACAGTATCTCGAACAAATCGCAGTCATGTCGGAAGACATGAAACGTTTCAGTTCGGTTACAAACAATTTGACCGATGTTTCGGATGTGTTGCTCAATTCCTATAAGTGTATTACCGACAATTCCGACGGCATCAGCAATTCGTCGCGCGGATATGTCCAGCAAATGGAAAACCTGAATCGCAATATACAGGGCTTGAATACGATTTACGAAATCCAGTTGAAAAGCATCAGTTCGCAAATCGACTCCATCGAACGGATCAGTTCGGGCTTGACGCGGATCAAGGATTTATACGAAAGTTCGATAGTAGACAGTTCGGTTTTCCGGACAGAAACCGAAAAAATGGCGCAACAGTTGCACGCCCTCAACGGCGTTTACAACCGCTTGCTCAATGCGATGACGATGAATGCGTATGGTGCAGGCGGCAACAACCCCGGTTTCGGCGGCTTCAATCCCAATCCGTATCAACCGCAAAATCCTCCATCCAATTCGTAATTGCCTAATGGCGAATGTTATTTCGTAATTTTTAATTCGTAATTCAAAAATATGGCCTCAAACAGCGCAAATTCCCCAAGGCAAAAGATGATCAACCTGATGTATCTGGTGTTCATCGCAATGCTCGCCCTCAACGTTTCGTCCGAGGTGTTGGACGGTTTTGCCTTAGTGGAAGCAACCATGTTGCGTTCCGTTAAAGCCTCTTCACATCATAACGACCAAATTTTCAGCGATTTGGCCGAATATCAAAAAACCAATCCGGAGAAAGCGCAGGAATGGTACGATAAAGGCGCCCGCGTAAAAGTGCAAACCGATTCGCTTTTCAATTATATTCAGGAACTCAAACAACGGATTGTTATCGAAGCCGATGGCAAAGAAGGCAATCCCGAGCAGATGAAACATCCCGACGACCTGAATGCCGCCTACGAAGTGATGTTTGAACGCGGTAAGAACTACGCCGGTAAATTGAAACAGGATATTGATGCTTACCGCGAATACGTGGCTTCGCTGGTTACCAATCCCTCCATTAAAAACATTATCGAAAACAATTTGAGCACCCAACCTTCCGAATCCGCAAAAGCCAACAAGCAAACTTGGGAAGAATCGATGTTTTGGCACATGCCGATGGCTGCCGCCGTTACCTTGCTGACCAAGTTGCAGAACGATATTCGCTACGCAGAAGGAGAGGTATTGACCGATTTAGTCAAAAATATCGACGTAATGGACTATCGGGTAAACAAATTAGACGCTTTCGTGATTCCCGAAGCGCAAACCGTGATGCGGGGAACGCCTTACCGCGCACAAATCGGACTTTTGGCGCAAGATTCCACCCAACGCCCGAAAGTATTTGTCAACGGCAACTTTTTGCCTGACGAAGCCGAGGGCTTATTTGTAACGGGAACCGGTTCAACAGGAACCTTTCCGGTACGCGGATACGTGGAAATGCAAAGCAGGGACGGCTCCTCGTTCCGTCAGGAATTTTCAACAGAATATTTTGTCGTCCAACCCAGCGCCACCATCGCTCCGGTTTTGATGAATGTGCTGTACGCTGGTATCGGCAACGAAATACAAATCGCCGTTCCGGGCGTGGCGAGCCAGAATGTTACGGCCACGATTTCCAACGGAACATTGACCCGGAAAAGCAACGATATTTGGGTGGCAACACCGAAATTGGGCGCCGAAGCCGTGATTGCCGTTACCGCGAAAATGGGCGGCCGCAATCAGGAAATGGCGCGGAATACCTTCCGTGTACGTCCTTTGCCCGATCCGGCTCCCTATATCAACATTACCAAGCCCGACGGCAACAGCGAACGTTACAAAGGTTCAAAGCCTTTGGCAAAAGCCGCTTTGGTGGCCGTTGATGTTCTGCGTGCAGCAATGGACGATGGCATTCTCGACATCAGTTTCAATGTTTTGCGTTTCGATTTGGTAAAATTCGACAGCATGGGTTTCCGTATTTCAACGCCTTCCGACGGAGCGCGGCTTTCGGAACAGCAAAAAGATGCAATACGGGGATTGCAAAAAGGACAAACGGTGTTAATCAGCAATATCGTGGTAAGAGGTCCCGACGGTGTTGAACGGACTTTGACGGCGCCGATGGACATCAGAATAAATTAAAAGTGATGAATTATGAGTGATGAGTTCAAAAGAAACAGGAAACGAATGAAAACAATTTTCAATTTTCAACTTTCAATTTTCAATTTAATATTGTTGTTCGCTTGCGCACAAACAATTACGGCGCAAAACCAGCCGCAACGACGCACCCGCCAACGGCCGGTAGCGGAAAAAGATTCTTCGGCAGTATTGAATCTGACGGAACGGGCGAAAATCAAAAACGATACCGAAGCGCAAAAACCGGTGCACATTATTTGGGAACGCATCATTTACCGTCAGGTGGATGTTACCAAAGAGGAAATCAACGCGGCCTTATATTATCCGGTTAGGCCGCAAAACGGACGGCAAAATTTGTTTACCCTGCTATTTAAATTGATAGCCGACGGCAAAATTACCGCCTACAAATACGACGAGATAGAAAGTTTTACCGGCGATAAAAAAGTCGATTTTGAATCGATATTGAAACGCCTGCAACTGCTCTATACCAAACAGGGCGAACGCTTTACGGTGGACGAACGCGATATTCCGAGTTCGGAAATTACCGCTTTCATGATTAAGGAAGGCCATGCTTTTGATCAGGCAACCGGCACCTTGCAAAATAATGTACTGGCGATTTGTCCGATTCAGGTACAGGAAGATTTTTATGGCGGCGGCAAGCAGAGCGAACCGCTGTTTTGGCTGAAATACGACGATATTCGTCCCTATCTTTCGCGAGAAATGCTCATGACGTCCAACTTCAACAACACGATGACCTATACCTTCGACGATTATTTCCGCAAAAATATGTATGCCGGCGAAATTCTGAAAACCGTCAATATGATGGGGCTGAGTTTGGGGCAACAGGCAGGCGGCGAGCCGGAGGCTCTGAAGCATGCGCAAGACAGTATCGAAACGCAATTGAAGGAGTTCGGAAAAGATTTGTGGATTTATAACGATTCAACAGGAGTGAAAAAAGC
>BNWW01000036.1 GCA_025999115.1 Bacteroidia bacterium | reverse complement strand
GTAAAATTTTCGCCCAATTTGCATTTCCAGTACAGAAGAGATGATTCGGAAATAGAAATTACAAACAACGAAAACGGCAGAAAAGGCAATAAAACAGAAAAAAGCGAAACCTTTAATCCTGCGCTTAATTTGTATTTTTGGAAACAATTGAAAAATAAGCAATCCATTACAATTGATGCGGTAGGTAATTTGTTTTCTTCAATTCAATCTATTGTAAATCAGGAATATAATCTAATAAATAATCATTTGGAATTAGATGATAAAATGAATTTAACTAACCGGAAATATTCTTTGATTAGCGAAGCGGTTTACGAAAAAACAACCGGAACCGGTAAAATCAGCATCGGTAATAAATTGGAAACATACAAAATGGATTCAAAGGTTGATAACAGTTTCGACAATAAAGACTATTCTTCTTTTTATTTTAACGATTATCTCTATGGCGAATACGCCGGTGGAATCAATCATTTTACCTACCGGATAAGCGCCGGGCTTTTATACAAGCAAAATAATAATGCAAGCCATCAATATTCTTCGTGGATTTTTCGTCCGGATATATTAATTGGATACCAAGTGAATAACAATAATTCCATTCGTTTACATTTCGCACAAACAACCGAAGAACCCAATATTGCCGAACAAAGCGATAACGTAATTTTCATTACCGATAATATCTTAAGAAAAGGCAATCCCTATCTTCAAAACAGTATTTCTCAACTCTATCTTCTCAATTATCAGTTTGTAAACAAAAGATTGGATTTAGATTTGAATGTTGTTGCAGTTCGTACAAAAAACGACATCAATTCATATTATGTGAAAACAGATGATTATTACCTGCTTACATCATTGAATGACAAAAATATGCAAGTTTACGGCGTAGTTTATTCCGGAGCGTTAAAACCTTTTGGAAATAATTTACTTACTGTTAAACTGGATGGGGAAATATCAAAATCTTTTGTTACAAATGATATTATCGATCATTTTTCACATTTATATACGCCTCTGTGGTATGAAATACTGTTGAAAATCGGAAAATTTGCAGCGTCTTACAGAGGAAACATTGTAAGCAAAGATTTGTTGGGAGTTTATCTTATAAAAAATGAAAACCACTCTCATTTTACATTGCGATATACTCAAAAAAACTTTTCTGTCTGGAGCAGTTTACTGTTTGCGCTTACTCCTGCGCAATACCTCTCGGAAACTATACCGGCAAGTGTTGTTTCCTATTCTTCTTTCCGGAATATCTACGACAACAAAAATATGTTTACCCTTGGGATTTCTTATACTTTTCATTCGGGCAAAGAATACCGGAATCCGGAAAAATTAATAAATAACGGTGATTCGGACTCCGGTTTATTTAAATAAATCAAAACTATGAGTAAATTCCCGATTGTTCATCAACACGACACCAAAGCACTCTTACCTTGTATTCTTCAAATGACACTCGGTATGATGTTAGCAACGCAATATATTATTGGACAATTAAATACTCCTATCGAACAGCTTGTCAAACTTATACAAGATTATCAAGATACAAAAATCAGTTTAGACCGAATTAATGAAATACAAAATCGCAAAGAAGAAAATAATGACAATCATAAAATAACTGTAATACCGGATAATAGTGAAATTCAATTATCCAATCTTACATTTCAATACGAAGGCCCTCGTTCTCCCAAGGTAATTGATAACATCCATTTAAATATCCCTGCCGGAAAAATAACCGCAATCGTCGGAGCCAGCGGTAGTGGTAAAACTACTCTAATCAAATTGTTACTGCAATACTATGAACCTGTTAGTGGAAATATCCAAATCGGTAATACTAACCTTTCCGACATAAATACAATCAATTGGCGCAATCATTGTGGAGTCGTTATGCAAGATGGTTTTATTTTCGCCGACAGTATTGCCCGCAATATAGCCGTAACCGACGACGTAATAGACAAGAAGCGTTTAGTATATGCCGTCGAAACAGCTAATATAAGAAGTTTTATTGAGAGTTTACCTTTAAAATATGATACCGTAATCGGTAGTGAAGGACAAAATATAAGCCAAGGACAAAAGCAGCGAATATTGATCGCCCGGGCGGTCTATAAAAATCCGAAATTTTTGTTTTTCGACGAGGCAACCAATGCTTTGGATGCAAATAATGAAAAGGCAATCATCGAAAATTTGATTCCTTTTTATAAAGATAAAACGGTTATAATAGTAGCCCACAGGCTTAGGTACTTATCAGATATGGTACCGGAATTATTGTATTAATATTGATGCTGATTGTTTCCGGCAGTTTTTTCTTCCGGTTTACACCTACTCACGACATTAATGTACAAGTAAATATCAATGATTCCGATACAATAATACGCATTATTGTTCCTCTTAATTTGGAGCAATTTGTTCATGTTGAAAATACATTTACGGTTGTGTTTGATAATATTCCCAAAACAGAATTAGCAAATCTACAAGTAAAAGTATATTACATTGACAAGATAACTCATCTTAATCAATCTTGCGCTTATCATTACGCATATTGCAAAGTTGATGAATTTTCAAAAAAACAACTTATACGAACAGAAAAATTTATTTCGGCGAAAACGCAAATTGCCGAAGCAAAAATATCCCTATTCGATTATATGATTAAAAAACGATTAGTCTTCTTCTAATCCGCTCATCCAATATCTCACAATTTGAAATCAATTTTTCCACGCACATTTTTCAAAAAGATTTTCATCGCCGCCGAATCTTTCGCTTCGATGATTTTTAATAATTCGGCCAATTCGCGACGGATTTTCCCCAATTGTTCGGGCGTATGCGGATTAAATAAGATTTCCGTGAGCAAATAATCGTCTTCCGAAAGCAAACCGCAGGCAATATTCATGTGTTTCTTGAAGGTCGTTCCCGGCGCTTCCTGATGTTTCATTACGGAAGCAAACACCAAAGTCGAGGCAAACGGAATCGAAAGCGAATAGGCTACCGTTTCGTCGTGTTCTTCAAACGAATATTCAAAGATGTTCAGTTTCAACGAATTATATAAATCGCGGAAAAACACTTTTCCCAAATGATTCGACTCGGAAATGATAATCGCATTTTCCGACGAAAGATTGCCGAGATTGGCAAACGTGGGGCCAAACATCGGATGGGTCGAAACAAATGGACGTCCCATTTTTTCGTAAAACGCTTTTAATCCGGTTTTTACGGAAGCAATATCCGAGATAATGCACGCTGGCGACAGATACGGTAAAACTTGTTCAAAAGCCGCAATCGTATATTGTACCGTGGCCGCATTGAGCAAAATTTCCGGTTGAAAATCAGCGATTTCTTCCGGTCGCGTCATGCGGATGCAATTGTAAGTGAAGCGCAAACGGTTGGAATCTGAGTCGAAAATAGCGACTTCATGTTCCATACTTAACACATCGGCGAAGAAAGCGCCCATTTTTCCGGCGCCTAAAATTTGAATTTTCATTGGTTTAATATTTCTATTTGTTGGCGAATAGATTCTTCGTGGATGGCTTCCAAAATTTCTTTCATAAAATCGGAGCCGATGCCCATTTCGTTGGCTTGCTTGATGCGTTTATCCAAAATTTCGTCGTAACGGTGAGTTTGCAAAATCGGCATATTGTGTTCCTTTTTGTATTGTCCGATTTCGCGGGAAACGCGCATTCGCTTCGATAAAATCGCCAATAATTCTTCGTCGATTTGGTCGATTTGCTGACGGAGTTCAGTCAGATTTTCGGTGGTTTGTTTCGTATCGCGGATGACTAATGTGTTCAGAATAACCGACAAAACATCGGGCGTAACTTGCTGGTCTTTGTCGCTCCACGCTTCGTCGGGACAGCAATGCGCTTCGATAATCAAACCGTCATAGTTCAAATCCATCGCTTGTTGCGAAATAGGGGCGATCAATTCGCGTTTTCCGCCGATGTGGCTGGGGTCGGAAATCAGCGGCAAATTCGGCATACGACGTTTCAATTCAATGGGAATGTGCCATTGCGGAAGATTCCGGTATAATTTTTTGTCATACGAACTGAACCCCCGGTGAATGACACCGATTTTGCGGATGCCGGCATTGTAAATCCGTTCAACGGCGCCGATCCACAATTCCAAATCGGGATTAACCGGATTTTTGATTAATACCACTCCTTTGTAATCAATCGCTTTCAAAGCATCTGCAATTTCCTGTACCGCAAACGGATTAGCCGAAGTGCGGGCGCCGATCCACAACAAATCCATGTCGTATTTTACAGCTTCCAAAACGTGGTCTTTGGTAGCAACTTCGGTCGAAACGTACATTCCAGTTTCGCGTTTCACTCGCTGCAACCACGCAAGTCCTTCTACGCCAACACCTTCAAAACCACCCGGTTTGGTGCGTGGTTTCCAGATTCCGGCGCGATAAATTTTTATACCTTTGGATGCCAATGCTTTGGCGGTTTCCATCACTTGCGCTTCCGTTTCGGCGCTGCAGGGGCCGGCGATTACCATCGGGCGTTGCTCGCTGATGCCGGATAATAAAATTGATTCTAATTCCATGTTGTATATATTTTAAAATTTTATTAACGATATTTTGGGGATGGCGAGTCATGCCCGCCATGACGTAACTCTCAACAACGCTTCTTTTAATTTTTTGTCGTCGGCGCAAAGCGAAATGCGAACGTAGCGTTGTCCGTTGCTACCGAAAATAAATCCGGGCGTGAGGAAAACGTGCGCGTTGTATAAAATTTCATCGGCCAAAGCGCCGCTGTCGGGGTATGAATCGGGAATTTTTCCCCATAAAAATAATCCCGATTGTTTCGGGTCGAATGTGCAACCGAGTGCCGACATGATTTCTTCTGCAATTTTTCGGCGAACCGTATATACTTGATTCATACGGTTATACCATTCTTTCGGTGCTTGCAGGGCTTGCGCTGCCGCCAACATCATCGGTTTGAATTGTCCGCTGTCGATATTGCTTTTCACTTTCAAAATCCATTGTACAAATTGCGCATTGGAAGCCAACATGGCCATACGCCAACCGGGCATATTGTGCGATTTACTCAACGAATTGAGTTCGATGCAAATATCTTTTGCGCCTTCTATTTCCAAAAGACTCAACGGTTTATCGTTCAAAATAAAACTGTACGGATTATCGTGGCAAATGACGATGTTGTGTGTTTTTCCGAAATCGACCAATTTTTGAAACAAGGTCAGGGAAGCCGGCGCGCCGGTCGGCATATTTGGATAATTGACCCACATCAGTTTCACGCGCGACAAATCCAAACGTTCCAAAGCTTCAAAATCGGGTTGCCAATCGTTATCTTCCATCAAATCGTAAGGAATAATTTCGGCTTCAACCAATTGACTGACAGAGCTATACGTCGGATAACCCGGATTAGGAACCAACACGCCGTCGCCCGGATTCAAAAAAGCCAACGAAATATGCAAAACACCTTCCTTGGAGCCAATTAAAGGTTGAATTTCGGTATCCGGATTCAAATCGACCCTGTACCACGTTTTATACCAATCAGCCAGTGCATTTCGGAGTTCGGGAATGCCCACATAAGGCTGATAACCGTGTGCATCGGCTTTTCGCGCAGAATTGCACAAGGTTTCAATCGTTTCATCAGACGGCGGCAAATCAGGACTTCCCACACCCAAACTAATCACATTTAATCCGCGAGCATTCATTTCCGCCACTTCTTTCAATTTCTTTGAAAAATAATACTCACTAACGGAATTTAATCGTTTCGCAGGCACAATTTCTTTCTTCCCTATTCGTAATTCGTAATTCATAATTTTAATTTTCCCTGTATTCCCCCAAAATTTTAAAATCCTTAGTCAGAGGTCTTACTGCATCCAAACCTTGTTTGTATTTCAACAGATTGGAGAAAGTCAAATCCACATAAAACAAATATTCCCATTCGCGGCCGATAATCGGCAAAGATTGGATTTTTGTCAGGTTAATATCGTAGAACGACAAGATAGTCAACACTTTCGACAAACTGCCTTCGGTATGCGGCAACGTAAAAACAATCGACGATTTACCGACTTGAGTCGAATCAACCAAATCTTCGGCCAACCATCGGTTAGCTAATAAAAGGAAGCGTGTAAAATTTCGTTTATTGGTTTCGATGCCGGATGCAAGCGTTTTCAAGCCGTATAATTCGGCGGCGCGACTGCTGCAAATCGCCGCATGACCTTGTAATTTTCCGTCGGCTATTCGTTTGGCGCTCAAAGCGGTATCTTCGCCTTCCACTATTTTGATATTGGGTAAAGTATTCAAAAATTCGCCGCATTGCATCAAGGCGATAGGATGAGAATTGATTTCGGTAACGGTTTCGATGGTTTCGCCGGGAAGTGCGGCCAGCGTGTGTGAGATGCGTATTTTTTGTTCGCCGACCACTACCAAATCGCTTTCACGAATCAACTCGTGATTTTGTAACAAACTTCCGGCGATGGTGTTTTCGATGGCCATAATCCCGATCAGATTCGGGTCTTTCTTCACAGCCGCAATGACATCTTTGAAATGATTACACGGAAGAATTTCGATTTCTTCCCGGAAATATTCGCGGGCGGCGATTTCATGATACGCGCCTGCAACACCTTGAATAGCAACAGTTTTCATTCTACTTTGTTTTTCAAAAAAAAATCCCGCCGTATTATCGACAGGATTTTATATTTAATTTTAATTTTTGCATTCTTGATTTATCACACAAAATCCTGTCTTACTTGCTTACTAAAGTAAAAATAATAAAAAGAATATGTGCTATAAAATCGATTCATTAATAAATGTTATCAAATTCGGTGCAAAAGTAATACTTTTTTTGGAAAAACAATGAGAAAACAGCATTTTTTCAGGGTAAACGCATGAAATTTTCTAAGCGCGTTTTAAATGCTTACAAAGAGGGATGGGTCAAATATACAAATTTTGAAAGCATGTCCTTCGTCTTCGTTGTCGGTAATCACTGTTTCGAGTGTGGCAATGGCTGCTGCCCGACGGCTCTTGGCATTGCTGTCTTTAACACTTTGATAAGTCGTTTTTGTTTTTAATCTGTAATTTTTACTTTGAACCTTTTGCCATTTTCCATTCAAATGTGAGGCGGCGTCAAAGTTATCTACCTGCGGACAAGGCGGTCGGCGGTGGCAACACTGCCGGCAAATTCAAGAGCGGTGCAGGCAGGTCTATAGCATTGATAGCATCGCTCATTACCGCATTATGCGTTGGGGTCGAGTCCTTTGTAGCCGGTAATGGTGAGCAGGTTTTGCGCACTGAGCGACAGGCGCACATCGGCAAACTTCAGCCACTTTTTCGGGAACCGGTACGCAATGCTGACATTTTTCAGGCGCAGGTACGAGGCGTCTTCGAGCCAGCGGTCGGAGTCGCTGGTGGTTGCGCGGTTGGGGTTGTCCTTGCGGGCTTGATATACGGCTGCGGACAGGTCGCCGCCCATTTCGTTGAGGTAATCCCAGCTTTTGTACCATCCGTCTTTCGTAACCGGCACTTCCAGCGCCATTGACGTGAAATAGTCTATCATATTGAGGCGTTTCATGCCGAGCGCAACGTTGAAGAAGAAAGAGGCTTCCCAGTTACCGTAGTAGAACATGTTGTTCCATCCGAAGCTCCATGAAGGATTGGCATTGCCCATATAATACTTGTCCTTTTCCTGGTCGGGGGTGGTAGTCAGTGTACCGTCGGCAACGTAGAACTGAGCTATACCGTTGGCGTCAAGCCCTGCATAGCGTTTCAGGTAGAACGAGCCGACCGGATAGCCCACGCCGAAGCGCGTAACAGCGCCGGCAAATTCCGCCCCGGAATAAGGCGCCATGCCTGCCAGATAGGGCAGTCCCGCCAAATCGATTATTTCGTTGCGGTTCCATGCGGCTGTCAGTATGAATGATAATACTGATTAGGAACTGCCGTTACTTACACGTTTTACGAAGAACAGTGGAACGATGATTTAACTTTCTCGAAACGGCGTCTGGTTTTACAAATGAAGAAATAAGCCCCGCCCAAACATAGAAAACACGACATCATTGTAACCTTTTGCCGGTATTAAGTGCCGATGAGTTTTATTTTTTTATTTTATCGGTTTACTTTTTTTAAATATTTGATTTAATTAAGTATTTGATTTACAATTATATATATTCAAAATTAAGCCCTTTTAATTTACTTTTGATTTAGTCCAAAACACTTGATATTCTAAAATAGAGTAATTTTGTGTATTATAAAGAATGTAAACAATCTACATTGCATGAAACAACATTACTTCATTAAATATTATACAAAATGAAAAAAGTTTTTTTAATTTTACTTTTGAACGTAGGAGCATTTTCTGCCACCTACGCTTTGAATGGGACGGAACGCTCCACTCGTTTTGAACGAGCGACACCACCGAGCGAAACTACTGCAGCCGGGATGACCGGGAAATCGAATGATGTTACCACTAGCGGTTCTTTACGTGGCGCAGGTGAAACTTTACCTGAACCCGGTCCCGTAGGTAGCGGATTGGGAATATTAACGCTCTGCGCAGGAGCCTATTTGTTTAACGCTAAAAAGAATGGAAAATGAAAAAAATTATCTTATCAATAGTATTGTTTTGTGCTTGTGCTGGTCCGGCATTTGCATGGTTAGGAGATTCCTTTGTTGCGATAAATGGGACTTTGTATAGAGGAAGTAAAGGAGAATATGCCAGTTGTCCGGGTCTATTTAATGGTGCTAATTTGGGAACATTTGCAAGTGATTTCAAGTTAGGTGGAGAAGTTTGTCATTATGACAAAACCGATACTTGGGCTGAAATTTGGTATAAAATTGATAATGGCTCATATACAGGCAATGTTATTTATTTACAAAGAGTAGGAGATGATGGAAATAATTCCAAACATCAAAATATCTTGGGTAACACTATTTCTATTGCTGATTTAACAGAAGGTAATCATACTATCACTGTGTTATTTGCTATGAATGGAGAAAACGAGACGAATAATCCGACATACACTGCTAATTTTACCGTTTCCTACGCGGGTAGAAATAACGTTGTAACACAATTATCAGATGATTTAACCCTGACGGGAGATCTTACCATTTTCACTTCATCAAAAATCGTAAGCGACGGAAAAACCATTTCCGCTAACAAAATTTACATCAAACACACTGTAGCCGCCAGCAACGCATGGGAATTTATCTCCCTGCCTTTTGCCGTAACAGCCGTTAGAGGAACCGGTGGCGCTTCATTGACACAAAACGGAAACAACGGCGATTATGGTTTGGCTATTTACAATGGAGAAGCACGTGCAAATAGCGGTAGTGGTTGGTCGTACTACCCCACTACATTGTCCGCGGGCGCTTACGCAATATGGGTAGATGATTCAAAAGTAACCGATTTAACTGTTTTATTTGAAACTTCCGCCACCTCCACAGGAGCCGCTTCTTCCAACAGTGCAGCGGTTAATTTAGCTTACAATAGTGGTAGTTTGTCTGCGATTCACAACGGTTGGAATTTTGTAGCGAATCCTTTGCTTTCCAATGCTTCTACCCTCATTGCAGAAGGACAATTTACTTATACATATAATGATGGTGAATATGAGGTAGCTGCAGATGGTTCTTATAGTAACGATGCGTTTAAATCATATTTCGTAAAAACAGCGGCAGCCGGTTCATTATCCTATAATTCAACAAATTCTTCTCCGGTTGCGGCCAATACATCGGTTGAAAAATTGACTTTGTTTTTGAATGATACATATAAAACAACAATTCGTATGAAAGAATTTGCTACAAATGATTATGACGAATTGTACGACGCACCCTACATGGCTCCCATGTCTTCTTTCGCACATCAAATCTACACAATGAATAACGCCGGCAAAATGGCCATCAACAGCATCCCCGAATCTACAAATATCCCCTTGGGCTTCCGTTTTGCCACCGCGGGCGAATATACGCTTGCGTGGGATAATCAATTGGTTGGCACGAATGTAGTGTTGCACGATAGCGAAACAGGTGCGGATATTGATATGACCACACAATCGTCGTATCTATTTACGGCTGTGGCGGGCGAAATCAACAACCGCTTCTCGGTCGGCATCAACCGCGTACCTACGGGCATGATTCAAATCGACGGGAATGTGAAAGTTTACAGCGAAAACAATGCAATTATAGTTTCCGGTTTGAACAAAATGACCCCGGTACGTGTTTATGATTTGTCGGGTCGCACGATTGCCAATGAAACAATCGCAAACTCGCTCCGTATTCCGGCGCAAAAAGGCGTTTATTTGGTAACGGTCGGCGACAAACGATTCAAATTGATTAATCAATAAATAAAATGGAGCTGTCTTAAAAGTCGAGGGATCCCGTGTCAAGCGCGGGATGACGGGCTTTTAAGACAGCCCCATAATTAAAATTATATATCATGAAGAACAAATTATTTACAACTTTATTAGCTTGTCTTTTCTTTATCGGATTGCAAGCACAAGCGCCCCAAAATGCCGGTGATGTGATGTTACAGGGCTTTTATTGGGATTCCAACACGACCACTTCCTGGTCGAAACTGTATCAGATTTCGGGTGATATTTCCGGCAATTTCGATTTGGTATGGTTGCCGCCTTCAGCCTTTTCGACCGGAGGAACCGGTTACATTCCACGTCAATGGAGCAATCAAAATTCGGCTTGGGGAACAACTTCCAATCTGAAAAAATTGATTAACACACTGAAAGCCAACAACTGCCGGGCGATTGCCGATATTGTTGTCAATCACAGAGGCGACAATGGCGTTGCGCCCTACACTAATTTTTTTGAAGATGATTTCGGAACGTATGGAAAATTCCAACTAACAAAATCGGATATTGTAAGTAACGACGATGTAGCCGGAACAGGCTCTCCTGATACGGGAGAAGGTTTCAGTGGCGCTCGCGACCTCGACCACAACAGTACCAATGTACAAAATACTGTTAAAGCCTATTTGCAATGGATGAAAAATGAGATGGGATATGATGGTTGGCGCTACGATATGGTGAAAGGTTTTAAAGCCGATGTTATTAACGGTTATAATGCCGCCGGAAATGCTTATATGTCGGTCGGCGAATATTTTGATGCAAATTATGATTATGTAAAAGGCTGGATAGATGGAACATCGAAGACAAGTACGGCATTTGATTTTCCTGCAAAATATGCTGCATTGAACAACGGTTTGGCTTCCAGCAACTATGCATCTATGTCTTGGGAGGAAAACGGAACGAAACGTCCCGCCGGATTGATTCACAACTCGGCAACGCGCCGTTATGCCGTTACTTTTGTAGATAACCACGACACTTACCGCGACGGCAGCAAATATACCGGAGATGTGCTGAAAGCATACGCATTCATCTTGTCTTCACCGGGCATTCCCTGCGTGTTTTATCCACATTGGACAGCCAACAAACAAGCTATTAACAACATGATAGCCGCTCGTAAAGCGGTAGGCTTGCATAGTGAATCGAATGTGGAAGTACAAAATACATCCGGCTTTTATAAAGCCTACTCGGTTGGAAATTATGGCGAAATGCTGACTTATATCGGTAGCAATTACGGATCGGATGTTCCGGGAGGCGACTGGTCGCTTGCTTGCAGTGGTACCGGTTGGTCGATCTATACCCATTTAACTTCCACGGCCGGCAAAAATGCACACGATGCAAAAGTAGCCGCCGGACAAAATCCACCCGCCTTGGCACCCATCGGCTCGTTGACGGTAAAAGCGAAAGTTCCCGCCGCATGGACTGCTCCGAAAGTGTATATTTGGGATTTGGATACCGAAACAAAATATGCCGGCGCATGGCCGGGAACGGCAATGACTTCCGATGGAAACGGTATTTATTCATTTACGGTAAGTAATGTTACCGCAAAAGAAGTGGGTGTGATATTCAATGATGGAAAAGCAACCGGAGCCGCGCAAACCATTGACCTTTTAGCCACCAAATCGACTTGTTGGACGGTTTCGACAACAGCAATGGCCGGCGGAAAATTCGACGGAACGGAAGATTCCAATTGCTTTGCAGCAGGTATACATGAAATTGACCGCGAAAATCAAGTTGTTTTGTATCCTAATCCTGCGAAAACGGAAATATCGATTTATACGAATAAACCTTTTGTTTCAGCCGAAATTAAAAGTTTGGCAGGCAACAATCTTAAATCTTCCACGGAAAAACAAATTTCGGTAACGGATCTTACTTCCGGTATGTATTTGTTAAAAGTTTCGTATACAGATGGTTCTACACAAACTTTGAAGTTTTTGAAGAAATAACCTACACAATTAAAAAATATGAAAATCATGAAAAAATCATTTATCTGGCTTTTTGTTGCATTATTGAGCAGCGTTTCTCTATTTGCAGAGAATATTCCTGCCGGAACGAAATTGTATTTAACGCCCAATGCTAATTGGAAAACAGCCGACGCCCGTTTTGCTGCCTATTTCTTTCTGGAAGGAGCCGAAAACACTATCTGGGTGGATTTTATTACTACCGAAGAAACTGATTTGTATGAAGTTACAACACCCGAAGGAACATGGGATCATGTTATTTTTTGCCGTATGAATCCTTCCACAGCAGAAAACAAATGGGACAACCGATGGAATCAAACGAAAGATTTGCTGTATGACGGCACAAACAATCATTATACGGTTGCTGCCGGAGCTTGGAGTAATGGCGACGGGGTATGGAGCATTTACGGAACGGTCGTTTCCACACCGTCTATTACTTTAACTGTTCCTGCGCAAGTATTTATTGATGAAACAATTACATTAGAAGCGAATGCCGTCAATGTGAACAATCCGGTTATCACTTATTCTGTAAAAATTCCGGGTAACGATTTGTTTATAACTACGACTTCACCTTATCAACCGGCCATTGTAGGCGTCTATACATTCAAAGTGGAAGTGACCGAAAGCGGCAATGCTACCATTTTGGCTTCCGACGAAAAAGAAGTAATCGTAAAAGAGGTACCCTCCCCCATTACCATTAAGGTAAAAGTTCCGGTCGAATGGACAACTGTATCTTTCTATTATTGGACAATCGGAGACGGCCAATTTGTAACTCCGACATTAAACGGCGATTTTTATGCTTATACGTTCAATCGGGAAGAAAGTGTCAATCTCATTTTTGTAAACGGTACGGAATGGGATACAACCACTCCGGATAGCGAAGAAGCGGCAAAAGCCAAGTGGGGAAAACAAACGATTAATATAACAGGCATTACAGAATCAACTTGTTACGAAATTACGGATGCTACTTACAACGAAGGCGATTCGGATTGGGGAAAGAAACGTGTAAATGTCGCTGATTGTACAGTAACAGCCATTTCTGCCATCGCATATAACGATAATGTAATTGTCGAAAATAATGTAATTCGTGCATTGTTTGAAGGCTCTGCGAAAGTTGAACTTTATACCGTCGGCGGACAATTAGTACGTTCGGTAACAGCTGTAAACGGATTTTCGCAAAAAGTGCAATCAGGCGCTTATTTACTGCGTATGAATGGAAAAACGCAGAAATTGGTTGTGCGTTAAGAGATTTTCTGTTATTCCCGCGAAAGCGGGAATCTCCTCAAAAAAAGACAACGGCTGTATCACCATTGCGGGCTTGACCTGCAATGATGATACAGCCGCTTCTTATAATACGCTTAGTTTATTTCACAAATCCCCGATTCTTCAACAAATAAACCGGATTCGGGTCAGTTCCACGAAAACGTTTGTATAATACCGCCGGATCTTCGCTGCCTCCTTTTGCTAAGATATTGTCACGAAATGATTTAGCAGTCGTTTGGTCGAAAATTCCGCGTTCGGCGAATGCTTCAAACGCATCGGAATCCAAAACTTCCGCCCACAAATAACTGTAATAACCGGCCGAATATCCGCCATCGAAAATATGTGCAAAATACGGGCTTTTATAACGGACGATGATTTCGGGAATCAAACCGATTTTGTTCAATGTATTATTCTCAAATGTCTCTACATCAACCGATAAGGGCGATTCAATCACGTGCCACTTTAAATCCAGAATGGCGGCGGCAACTAATTCGGTCGTGGTAAATCCTTGATTGAAAGTTTCCGCTTTTTTCAATTTTGCAACCAATTGATCGGGAATAATTTCGCCGGTTTGATAGTGTTTAGCATAGATTTTCAATACTTCGGGATGGAAAGCCCAATGTTCGTGGATTTGCGAAGGAAGTTCAACAAAATCACGGTAAACATTTGTACCGGAAAGACTTCTGTATGTTCCTTTGGTAAGCAAACCGTGCAAAGCATGACCAAACTCGTGGAATAATGTTCCCACCTGATCCACATTCAACAACGACGGTTTTCCTTCGGCCGGCAGCGCAAAATTCCCTACATTATAAACAATCGGATGAATGGTATCTCCTTGCTGTACAAATGCTTCCACCAAGTTAGCCATCCATGCGCCGTTGCGTTTTTCAGGACGCGGAAAATAATCCAAATAGATGATGCCGATATAGGAACCGCCGGCTTCGCTCACTTCAAACGCTTTTACATCTTTTTGATATACAGACACATCCGGCAATTCTTTAAAGTTGATTCCATATAATTTATTGGCTACGGCAAAAGCTCCATCGCGCACATTTTCCAATACGAAATAGGGACGTAATTCTTCTTCGTTCAAGGCATATTTTTGGGCGCGGAGTTTTTCGGCGTAATACCACCAATCCCACGATTGCAATTGAAAATCGTTGCCTTCGGCTTTAATCAATTTCTGCAATTCATCTTTTTCACGTTTCGCTTGCGGAAGGGCGTATTGCCAAATATCGGTCAGCAATTTGAGAGCGTTTTCGGGATTTTTGGCCATTGTTTCTTCCAAAACATAATCGGCGTGTGATTTGTAACCCAACAAATTCGCTTTTTCCAAACGCAAATTGACGGTTTTGACGATTACGTCGTTGTTGTCGTGGTCGTTGCCGTTGTTGCAGCGATTGTACATCGCTTTGTAGAGTTTTTCGCGTAAATCACGATTGTCGGCGTATTTCAAAAACGGTTCCCAACTCGGTTTGCTAAGAGTAAATACCCATTTGCCTTCCAAGTCATTGTCTTTGGCTGTTTGAGCGGCCACTTCCACTACATCGGCCGGAAGCCCCGCCAAATCGTTCGGATTGTCGATAATTAATTGAAAATCATTCGTTTCCGCTAATAAATTTTCGCCGAATTGGATGGAAAGCAAGCCTAATTCCTTGTTGATTTCACGCATACGCGCTTTTTTTGTTTCGTCTAAAGCGATGCCCGAGCGAGCGAACGATTTGTAATAATTTTCGACTAATTTTTGTTGTTCGACCGTTAAATTTTTCGTTTCCGGATTTTCGTAAACCGCTTTGATTCGTTCGAATAATTTTTCGTTCAACATAATATTATCGGAATGCTCCGACAACAGCGGCGACAATTCGGCCGTAATCGCTTGAATAACCGAATCGGTATTGGCTTCGGTAATGGCAAAAAACACGCCTGCTACCCTATTTAATAAACTGCCGCTTTCGTCCAAAGCCACCACCGTATTTTCAAACGTAGCAGATTCGGGATCATTTACAATTGCCTCAATTTCAACATTTTGTTGAGCTATTCCAGCCAAAAAAGCCGGTTTATAATGTTCCGTTTGAATCAAATCGAAAGGCGGAACACCTTTATAGGTTGAAAACTCTTGTACAAACGGATTGGACGGATCCAAATACGTCGCATCTTTCTTACAACATGAATACATCATGAATACTGCTGTTAAAATAAATAAACTTTTTCGCATAAACTATTAATTTGATAACTCATAATTCATAACTCATAATTAAATTCCCGCTCCATCTACAAAATCCAACGAAATGGCTTTGGTCTGCAAAATGCGAGAATACGGCGGTACGCTGTGTGTAAGCCAGATATTACCACCGATAATGGTATTGTGGCCAATCGTAACCCGTCCTAAAATCGAAGAATTGGAATAGACCGTAACAAAATTTTCAAGAATCGGATGGCGCGGCACATCCAGCGGATGACCTTCATTATCTAATGTAAAGCTTTTAGCTCCAAGTGTAACACCTTGATACAAAGTTACATGATCTCCGATTATTGAAGTTTGTCCGATCACGACACCGGTGCCATGGTCGATACTGAAATATTCGCCGATTTGCGCTCCGGGATGAATATCAATTCCCGTTTCGGAATGTGCCAATTCGGATATAATGCGCGGAAGCACAGGCACTTCCAACAAAAACAGTTCGTGAGCGATGCGGTAATTTAAAATAGCTTTGATGGCCGGATAGCAAAAAATCACTTCATCGAAACTTTTGGCGGCCGGATCGGAGTTAAACATAGCATTTACATCGGTTGAAAGCATTTGTTTCAAACGCGGCAAACGTTCGATAAAAGTATTGGTAATTGTGCAGGATTTTTCCCTCGCCGAAACCGTATCCGGCTCATTTTCTTCAAAATAGAGTGCATCCAGCACTTGTTGCGACAACAATTGATAGATTTTTTCGAGGGATACGCCCGTGTGATACAGCAACGAATCTTCGTTCACAACCGAAATGCCGGTATAACCCGGAAAAACGATCGAATGAATCGCCCCGACCAAATCCTGAATGCGCGGAAGCGACGGAATCCGCCGTTCGTGTAAAGGAATATTCGGATAAACCTTTGTGTGATTGAATGTTAATTTCTCTACTGTGGAACGAATCAAATTGTGCATAAAGTTTGTTAAATTAATGAATAAACCAGCGAATCCATCCATTGTTTGATGGTTTGCGGTTCGCGGATTTGTTCGATTGGAATCAAATGACCCGAAAAATGTTTATTGTATTTGTGTTGATAATACCGTTTGATTTCCGACAGACATTCTTCTGTTTGCGGAATTTGTTGCATTAAATCCAGTATAACTTGTTCATCATCCGGTGAAATACCGGTGTCGTTGCAGATAAAAAAATAGTCGCCGGCCTGAACATCTTTCAGCAATACCACATTAATTTCTACGGGGTTATGAACGCCGCAGATTTTTCGGTCGAATGAAACATCCATAACCTTCATAATCACTTGGTTATCGCGAATTTGACATACACTGCTTTCACCGATTTGCGCCAAATACGCGCAATCATTTTCCAAGTAAAACAGAGATAATGAAGTAGAAAAACCTTGTTTGTGCGAATGTTCCTTTTGTAATTCTGAAAGTTGGATTTCGGCCATCCGGATGGCTTTTTCAATAAAATCGATCGTAATTTTTTCTTCCGAAAACGAATGAAAATAAGTATAAACGGCATCACAAACCACTTGTCCGGCGAGCATCGAACGATTGGAGCGACCGTCACACAGCAAAAACAAGCGATTGGATTTACCGCTCAACAAATGCGTTGGATAAATAATATCGACATTTTTTATTCCCATTTCGGTTTCACTTACGGAAAACGATTTTTTTGTAGCTATTTTCATATTGCAATCCAATTCAAAGGTATTTGATTAAAAAACGTAAAATCATCGAATTTATTATGAAACAGCGGTATTATTTCTTGCCTTTTACCACAACCGGATGTAGTGGTATTGGCACCTTTTTGATGCGTATTTTCCAATAAGAATTTGCCTGGCAACAATACCAAATCATCTGTTTGAGCAGGTTTGGCGGGATCGGAAATAGTGCCTAATACATCTCTACCCAGTTCGGTTACGGTAGCAGATGCCGTAGTAGTGATAATCACGCGCGACGGAATACGTACAATATCCATCGCAATCAAATTGGTTTGTGCATTTCACTTCGGATGCCGAAACCGCCGCTTTGAAGGTAGTGGTTGCATCGTATAATAAATTGTTTTTCCTGCCAATTACCGCAATCGTCCACATAGAGTAAATAATATTCCAATTTCGGAATTTTAGCAGCCAAAGCGCAAAATTTCTCCACTCCGAGCGCCATACAAGCGGTTGCCCAAGCATCGGCCGTCATGCAATCGGGCGCAAAAACGGATGCACTTAACACATTGGTTTCTACCGGATAACCCGTTTGCAGATCAATGGTATGGGCGTATTTTTTACTGTCTTTGATGTAGAAATTACGATAATTACCGGATGTGGCAATTGCATAATCTTCTAATTCAACAACTTGCTGTTGCTCATTGATCATTCCGGTTGAATCTTCGATGGGTTTGGTAATGGCGATTTTCCATATTTCCCCTTCCGGATTTTTGCCTTTGGCGCGTACTTCACCGCCGATTTCGACCATATAGTTTTTTATTCCGTAAGATTCTAATAATTCGGCGGTTACATCCACGGCATATCCTTTTGCGATGGATGAAAAATCCAGTTTCACGCGCGGGTCGGATTTTTTGACTTTTCGATTTTCGAGCCAAATTTTTTGATAACCAACGAATTGCAGTAAACTATCTATTGTTTCGGTTGAGATTGTATCCTGTTTTTCAAATCCGAATCCCCACAAATTGACTAAGGGCGCGCAAGTTACATCATACGCTCCGCCAGTTAATGTGGCGATTTCCTGCGCTTTACGGAAAACAGCGATAAACCAATCGTCCACTTCAACTTCTTGATTATTATTTACTTGATACAAAATTGAACGCGGATTAAACGGATTCAACGACAAATCGAAACAATCCAAACGGGCGAAAATTTCGTTTCTCAAATCGCGGTCATATTGGTATTTAATGTGTGTTGTGGTATGAAAAATTTCTCCTTGCGTGAGGAAATATTCCGGTTGTTTTGTGCAAGCAGAAATAGTCAATACGAGTAAAATCAATAGATTAGAAATGTGTTTTGACATATTCTTCGATCATTTCAATACTCTTTTCGATTCCGAAAACCGACGAATTAACGCACAAATCGTAAGACGTGGCCATTCCCCATGTCTTGTTGGTGTAATAATTATAATAGCCGGATCGCTTTTTGTCGGTCTGTTCAATCAATATCAAAGCCTCTTTTTCGTTGATATTCCGGCTTGTACGAATCCGGCGCTCCCGGTCGTCCAAATTAGCGCTGATAAACACACTCAGGCGATGCGGATGATTGCGAAGGATATAATCGGCGCATCGTCCCACGAAAATGCAGGATTCTTTTCCGGCCAATTCTTTAATGACTTCACTTTGAATTTGAAACAAATTTTCGTTGGTCAAATAATTGCCCGAACCACCACCCATATATCCCGAACGAAATCCGAAATAAGAGCCGAAAAGACTAAAACTGCTTTTTTCGTCGGCTTTTTCAAAAAATTCTTTACCCAAACCGCTTTCGCGTGAAGCCAAATGAATCAATTCCTTATCGTAACAGGGAATACCCAATTTTTGGGATAACAATTCGCCGATTTGCTTGCCGCCGCTTCCCAATTGGCGGCCGATGGTAATAATATAATTACCCCCAACCCCTTGAAGGAAACTTGGGATGTGCGTATTTTTTTGATTGTTCATATTGTGTGTGTTTTATTTATACTCTTGATAACATTGTGTTACGCCAAGTCCCCTTTAGGAGATTTAGGTTTTTTCAATTCTATGTATAGTAAGATCCCTGCTAAAATGACGGACAGAAAATCCGAAATCGTCATGCTCGTCCATACGCCGGTAACGCCCCAATGATTCGGAAGAATCAACAAAATAGGAATCAAAATCAAGACTTGACGAACCATCGACAAAATAATCGACTGGGTCGGTTTTCCGATACTTTGGAAAAAAGCCGAAACCACCATTTGGAAACCCACTAAGGAATAAACGGCAAATACCCAACGCAATCCCGGTACAGCCATCTCTACCAAATCTTCTTCCGTAGTGAACATCGCAGCCACAGCATGCGGAAACAATTCCACCAAAGCGCTACCGATTACCATAATAATCGTCGCATAGAAAATCGATATTTTCAAAACAGAAAATACACGATCGTGCAATTTCGCCCCGTAATTGTAACCTGCAATCGGTTGCATTCCCTGATTCAAGCCCATCACAATCATCACAAACAGGAAAGCCACCCGATTTACAATTCCGTAAGCGCCTACAGCCAAGTCGCCTCCGTGCCGAATCAATTGCCAATTGATAATCGCTACGATAAAACAACTGGCGAAATTCATCAAAAAAGGCGACAAACCGATGAACAACGAATCGGCCACAATATTCCGCTTCAATTTATAAATACCTTTCTTCCAATGAATAAAGTAGTTTTTGTCGTTAAACAAATGCAATTGCCAACACAAAACCAACACTTGTGAAATCATCGTAGCAAAAGCCGACCCTTTAATTCCCCATTGGAATACAAAAATAAATAAGGGATTGAGTACCAAGTTGATAAGCACGGTAAAAATCGTTGCCATCATGGCTTTTTGAGGATTTCCAGCCGAACGAAGCAATGCGTTCAATCCAAAATACATGTGCGTAACCACATTCCCGCATAGGAGGATAAACATAAAATCGTAAGCATAAGGCATCGTAGCCTCGCTTGCTCCGAAAAAAAACAAAAGCGGTTTCAAAAACACTAACATCAAAATGGAGAATGCAATACCCATTATCAGATTCAATACCAACACATTACCAAGTATATGATTGGCCGATTCGTAATCTTTTTGTCCCATTCGGATCGATAACAAAGTAGAAGCGCCCATCCCCACCAACGAACCGAAAGCCGCTCCCAAATTCATCAAAGGAAACGTAATCGCCAAACCCGACAAAGCCAACGGCCCCACGCCGTGTCCGATAAAAATACTGTCGGTAATATTATATAAGGAAGAAGCCGTCATCGCAATAATCGCCGGAATGGCGTATTGTATCAATAATTTTCCAATTTTTTCCGTTCCCAAACTAACCGGAGTGGTGGTGTTATTCATTTGTTTCTTGTTTTAACGGAGAAGCTAAAGTATTTTTGTACAACGATTTATCTTTTAAAATTTGTAGCGCTTGTGCAACCGCTTTATCGTCGTGTAAAGAATAAGCCAATTCTCCTTGTCCGTAATAATACTGTTTCATGATTTGCAAAGCCAAATATTTGGATATAAGCGGTTTATGAAGTTCCAAATCGCGAGTTAAATCCGGTTTCAATTTAGCTTCCAAGGCTTGAAATTCAGCACTTGCCGCATCATAATAATTTTCAAAGGTCATGGTTTTTTTCAAATTTTCCAACTGTTTTTCGCTTTGGCGGTCGTATTTAAAGTCTTTTAACATTACAAATTCTGCAAATTCACGATACAATTCGTCGGAAACGACAAATTTTTCCGGTTCGGTTACTTTTGGATGAGTCGTGCGCCATTGCACCGTAAAATCGAAAAATAAGGAATTTAATTCCATGTAATACAGAAGGTTAGGTATGCTGTCTTCTTCTACGATAAAATCGGGCAAAATGCCGCCTCCATCGCGAACCGGTCGATGATTGCGAGTATAAAAAACTTTCGTCAAGCTATCGGGAATCATCGAAACCCGACCGTTTTCATCGCGATGCGCATAATCAATCGCTTGAATCGAACGGCCGCTGGGAATGTAATATCGAGCCGTAGTGAGTTTCAATTTGCCGTCGAAAGGCAGTGGACGAGTGGCTTGCACCAAACCTTTGCCGAATGTACGCGAACCCACAATCACGCCGCGATCCAAATCCTGAACCGTGCCAGCCAGGATTTCGGAAGCCGAAGCCGAATGATCATTTACTAGAATAACCAAAGGCAAACCGGGTTCAACCGGCGTTTTCGTCGCGTGATACGAACGATCGGCCTGACGAACTTTTCCATGCATCGAAAGCAACAATTCGCCTTTCGGAATAAAATAATTCAATATTTCGAGGCAATCTTCCACTACACCGCCGCCGTTGTCGCGCACATCGAGAATCAACGAGGTAATTTTTTTGTTTTTTGTCAAATCGTCCAAAGCCGTTTTAATCGATTGAGCGCTGTGAGTAGTAAAACCGGATAGATAAATGTAACCTATCCCCTCCTCTACCACGCCATAGTAAGTAACCGGATCGATTTGGATGCGTTCGCGTTTCAATTTCACGGTGCGCGGTTTATCTTCGCCGGGACGTTGAATTTGGAGAGTCAGTTTCGTATTCGCTTGACCTTTCAGCCGTTCGCTGGCGTAAGCTGTTGTTTTGCCTTCCATATTTTCGCCGTCGATGGCCACGATTATATCACCCGGAATCAAACCGGCTTGTGCAGCGGGCATCCCTTGATACGGCTCAACAATCATGATTTTATTGCTGCGCATCGAAATAATCGAGCCGATACCGCCGTATTCGCCGGTAGTTTGAAATTGGAAATCCGATAAATCCTCTTCGGGAATATATTCGGTATATGGGTCTAATTGTTGCAAAAGATAGGCAATATCTTTTTGAATTAACTTTTCTACTTCGAGCGAATCAACATAAAACAGCGCCAGTTCATTGAATAGCGCATTGTAAACATCCAAGTTTTTAACGATTTCAAAACGTTGATTTTCAGATAATTGAGCCGAAGCAGGACAACTTGTACGTCCCCATAGCAGGACAACAGCAAGCAGAACAAAACAATATTTTTTCATTTTTTTCAAAAATTTTCCGCAAAGATATTGCATATTTCCCAAAAACCACTTACCTTTGCACCGCATTTGAGAAAAATGTTGAAAAATTCTTCCTTAGCTCAGTCGGTTAGAGCATCTGACTGTTAATCAGAGGGTCCTTGGTTCAAGTCCAAGAGGGAGAGCAGTTGAGTATCAAGCACTTACAACGCAAGTTGTAAGTGCTTTTTCATTGGTGGTTGCACACAAATTGCACACGGCTTTTGAAATGGTCTAATAATGGTCTTTCAGGCTACTATAATCGCCTCATAAAGAGATTCCAAGTATATTGTCTTACATTCTTTATATGCTCAAATCTGGTTTGATTTTTCCGGTGCACGCTTTTGTTTCCTTCAATAATTCTTCATGTGGAAACATAACTATTTGAGCAGAAAAGAGTAAATAATCGCTAATGAATAAAATGAATGAAGTGAAGCTATTTTTATAAGACTATTTATTTAAGCCTATTATAAGGACTATAAAAAAGGTTATAAATTTACTTCATTTCATTCATTTACTTCACTTTATCAATTAGAAAATATGTATGATATGCCGTATTTTTTCGCAATTTCAGACAATCGCTTAACAGCAGGCGTGTAATCTTTTTGTAAGCAGCGATTATACTGTTGGTCACACTCTTCGGTTGTGTAATTTGGATAAAATCGGCTTATTTCATGAAATAATTTACGACCATCTTTTCCAAACGCCATTATGATGATTGAGCAAATAATAAGCCAATCATAATAAATCGCTGTTATGTCCACTTGTTTTGAGCCAATAAAATCAACAAAGTCAGATACTTTTTCTTTGCTGTTTTTAGCTCGAGTATTGATAACGGTATTTTCATCAATCGTAGGGCGCAAAAACTGTTCTTCGATAGACAATGCTGTTTCTTCCTCCTGAGCAGATTGGGGAGCAAGAGAAGATTGTGATTTTGCTATGCGTGTTGTGTTTCTTGACAATTTCACAATCGAAGACGTATCGGCGCATTCTTCATAAATTGTTGCATTCAAATTGATTATTGGTTTACTATCCCAAGAACGAAACCGCAGACGTACAATATCTTTACAAGAAGGGTCAATATTTATTTCCATTGCATAAAAATTAGCTTCAAGAGCCAAAAAATGCGCCAAATGTTTTTCAGGATAAGCTATTTGAATCACACAAAACACCCCCTTTCCGCTTGCTGACAACCCTGCATACAGTATATACGGTAATTCGGATAGTTTCAATTTCAAATCTTCTATATCCTGAATATGGGGATTATCCTTGCCGTCTATATCAATTGATATTAATCCTGTGTGACTAATCAAATGCTCGGCGTCTCTTTGAGAAAAAATACCGCTCATTGTAACAGCAGGCAATTTCTTTTTTAGAGAATCGATAACACCCTTGTCCGATGTAGAACGAATTTTGTTGATTATCTGAATGCAATCGGGCTCAGTTAAAAGCCATCTCCAAATATTAATACTTCCCGAAGTCTTTGTTGTTTGACAATTTTCAAATTGCGAAACATAAATGTTTTTAATTTCCATTTTTTTGTTTTTTATGAGACAGCTTGATTAAAGGCTGTCTCGGATTTATAAATAATTAATTCTCTTTTTTGATTTTAAAGAATTGCTCAATTGTATTGTTGATTTCTTCTTTCTCTTTTTGAGAAGGCTCTCCAGCTTTTCTACAGAAAACCCACGTTTGATTATTAGTATGTTTGCCTTCAATTACATAATGAAGTTCATCCAAACGTCTGGAAAATTCACGTTTTGCCGTTTTATAATGACCACTTTCTACACAATAAGAGGTGTATTCAGCATAAAGTATTTTTAGTTCAATGTGTTCGGTTGTTGATGGCTCGTAATTCATTTCTGCCATAAATTCAACAACCGTATTTG
>BNWW01000035.1 GCA_025999115.1 Bacteroidia bacterium | reverse complement strand
GAGATGTACATACAGTTGCGAATAAGTATTTGCCATATAGTTAAAATTTTGATTTGTCAATGTCCACAAAGGTAATATAATATTATAATATCGCAAAATATGTCGCAGCTACGCAGCTCTGGATTTGCTTATGCTCTTATTACCGTGCGCTTACGCACACGGCTACAAGGATGTTGGCGCTATGCGCCTTTTCGCACAAACACATGGTTTTGCTGCTGATCCCTGAAAGACAGTCAACCTAAATCAGGAACTGACAGTAAATATAGATTTTGAGGGTGTGAAAGAAAGACTTCAAAAAGAGTTGTCAAAAATATATACTTACATAAAAAACAAACCTTTAACAAAATCGGCTGATATTGAACAGTTTATTAGGATTATTGAATGAGCCTATAAATGATGATTATATTACCCTCCTCAACCGCGCCACCGCAATATTCAACTGCTCCCGATACTTCGCCACCGTCCGCCGCGCAATATCATACCCCTTCTGTCGCAACAGCTCGGTCAACGCATCATCAGTCAACGGAAACGATTTATCTTCGACTCCGATCAAGGATTTGAGAATGGATTTGATTTCTTTACTCGACACTTCCGCGCCTTCGTCATTGACCATCGACTCGGAAAAGAAAAATTTCAACGGAAAAATGCCCCAGTTGGTTTGCACGTATTTACTGTTGCTGACCCGCGAAACGGTCGAAATATCGTAACCGCTCCGCTCGGATATGTCTTTCAAAATCATCGGTTTAATATCGGCTTCGTCGCCGTTGAGGAAAAATTCCCGTTGAATATCAACTATCGTGAGCATAGTATGGCGAAGTGTCGTCGTGCGTTGTTTGATAGCATCGATAAACCATTGCGCCGATTCGATTTTTTGTTTCACGAAGTTGGCGGCTTCGCGGATTTGGACATTGTCTTTTTTCGGATTGGAGTAGCGATTCAGCATGACACCGTAATCTTTATTGACCCGCAATTCGGGAGTGTTTTGTTTGGGCATCGAAAAAATGAGTTCGCCGTTGATGGATTCCACAATGAAATCGGGTGTAATCTGCGACATTTTCGTTTCCATATTGCTTTCCCATGCATTGCCCGGTTTCGGATTCAATTGAGTAATTTCACGGATGGCGTTTTTCAAATCGCTTTCCTCAATATTGAGCGTCCGGATAATTTTATCGAATTGCCGTTTGGAAAAAACTTCAAAATAATTTTCCAGAATATGGATGGCTGTTTGCCGCGCCTGCGTTTTTTCCTTCCGGTAAAGTTGCAACAACAAACATTGCCGGAGATCGACCGAACCGATGCCCGGCGGATCCATCGTCTGAATCAAACGCAATAGCTCCCGGATTTTTTCGACCGGCACATCCAGCCCGTATTGAAACGCCAAATCGTCGGACACAGCCTCCAAATCGCGCCGCATATAGCCGTCGTCGTCGATATTGCCGATTACATATTCGCCGATTTTGAATTTATCTTCCGATAAATTTTTCAAACGCAATTGATCAATCATAAACTCCTGAAACGATTCGGCTTCGGAATACGGCATTTCACGACGGCCTTCGTTGTTGTCGTATTTCTGTGGAACACGATAATCGGGAATATCGTCCTCGGTCAGATAATCGCCCAAAGTAAAATCTTCATTGCTGCCTTCCTCGGGATAATTCAATTCTTCGTCGGAAATTTCGCTGTCGTCGCCGGCAAGCGCATCGGGCAATTCTTCCAATGCCGGATTTTCTTCCAATTCCTGCGCAATCCGATTTTCAATCTCCAATGAATTTAATTCCAACAATTTAACTTGTTGAATCTGCAAAGGCGACAGCTTTTGTACTTGTTTCTGTGCGAGTTGTTGTCGAATCATAATATCAAAAATCTAATCGACCCATATCGGTAATTTGAAATGGCTGAACCACCGCTAAATGCGCAGCCGTTTGAGCAATTTTCACTTCTTCTTTGGCTAATTCGGGCGGAAACGAAGGATTTCCGAGAACCGGAATGCCGGTCAATGCCTCAAACCAAGTGCAAGCGGCGACATATCGTCCCAACGAAATCTGCAAATGAAAACCGTCGCGGCAAAATTGGTCGCCAAGCCACGAACTGCGGGCGTTTTGAAGGGCTGTTCCCGACGGAATGATTTTTGTAATCCCCGTGCGAGCGGCCGCTTGATTCACGCTTTTTACAATAGACTGATACATAAATAGTTGATCGCGATTGTAATTCGTAAAACCAGTGTGGGAAGCATCTTGAGCATACGCCCAGGTTTGATGCAAAATCAATTGAACGTCCGGATTCAAAGCCTCCCGGCGAACATATTTTATCAAATCCGTTAAATACGGAAAATAAGTGTCGATTAATCCCGAATTTTGACTGACCTGTTGAAAACTGATATAATCCCAAGGTTCATCCGTTAATCCTTGTTGGAGCGTTTGTTGCCCGGTTTTGGTTTTTATCCCATAGGCATCGATTTTCCGGTAGGAATAGGCGGGCGCATCTTGATTCTTGTTATTCCAATGCCGCTCCAACGAACATCCGCCGATAAATAAATTACCGATAATAAAAATTTTATTTTCGGCGCACGCCAAATCATATAAATAATTTTCAACAGCATCTTCCGAAAAACTGTTACCAATGGTTAATATCCGAAGAGTATCTTGTGAAAAAAGGCTGCAAACCGATACGCAACCTATTAGTATTAAATAAATTAACTTTCTACTTCCAATCATCTTTCCTGTTTTGTTCTCTAATGTTTCCTATTGATTCATTTACAAAATTACAACAAATCGTTGATTTTTCCGACTATTAACATTATTTAATAGAAATAAAACGCGAAAACTTTTTTTGTTTCAAAAGTTTTCTATTATCTTTGCAGCCGTTTTTAAAATATTATTCAAAGTTAATTGTCTAAATAAATAAGAGCAGTGTAATGGATTTACGAGAACGCATCATTGGAGAAACTTTGCCGTTGCTGTTGAAAAACGGCATCCGAAGCATGACAATGTCCGACATTGCCAACGAATTAGGCATTTCCAAACGTACTTTGTATGAAGTGTTTCGCGACAAAACCGAGTTGTTGGAAGCTTGTTTCAATTTGCATATATCGAAAATGGATCAAGAAATCGAAGCTTTGAAAAACAGTTCGGAAAGCATTCTCGATATTTTAATGCGCGTATATGCCCAACAATTGCGAAACATGAATGTGGTGGACCGCTCGTTGATTTACGATTTGCGCAAATACTATCCCGGTGTTTTCAAGAAAATTCAATGCAAGCAAAAAGACAGTTATTATGTTGTTATCCCTTTGATGGAAAAAGGAATCAGAGAAGGATTGATCCGGCAAGAAGTCAATCTGGAAATTGTTTTTTGGTTAGTCAAAGCGCAATTCAAAGCGGTGCTGGAAGATGACGAAATCCCGATCGACAAATATTCGCCGGAAGAGGTGATGCGCACTATTTTATTGAATTTCATTCGCGGGATAGTTACACCGGAAGGCAATGTTCAAGTCGATCAAATGATAGAAAAAATAAAACAAGAACAAATTTAACAGGTAATTAGTAAATTATTATGAATGTAGGCAAAAAGATTCAAAAAGTTTCTCTGATGGCAATGGCGGCGCTTATTTCCATTGGAATGTATGCTCAATCGCCGCAAAAAATTTCACTTTCCTTGCAGCAGGCGAAAGACACCGCGATCACGTATAACCGCACGCTGCAAAATGCTTCGCTCGATGTTCGCAAAACGCAGGCGCAACGTTGGCAAACCATCGCTTCGATGTTGCCGAATGTTTCGGCGGGCTACGATTATCAAAATGTTTTCGATTATGAAATGAAATTTAAAATCGAAGGGATGGGCGAGATTGCGCGCGCCATTCCATCGCAGGGAACATTTAACATCACCGCCGGTGTGCAAATCAGCGGGAAGCAAATTGTGGGCGCATTGGTTCAAAATATCGCCGTAGAAATGGCCGATATTTCAAAAAAACAGACCGAGCAAACCGTAACATCCACTACTACGCAGCTTTACATGTCTGCTTTGGCCAATCAACAAATTGTAAACTTGCTGGATTCGAGCAAAACAAATGTTGAAAGTATGTATCAAAGCACATTGGAAGCGGTAAAAGTCGGCATGTTGGAACAGACGGAAGCAGACAAAATTCAAGTGCAAGTGATGAAAATCGAAAGCGGTCTAAATTCGGCTCGTCAGGGTTTGGAAATTCTAACTAATTCGCTCAAACTGCAACTCGGTGTGGAAGTGGATACGGAAATCGAATTGACCGACAATCTGGATGACTTAACCAATGCGGAAGCCGCTTTTGACCTTTTATCCACCCAATTCGACCTCAACGAAAATTACAATTATCAACTGTTGAAACAGAATTTAAAATTGACGAAAAAGCAAATTACGCTTGCCGCCATGGATTATTCGCCAAATCTGACGTTTGGTTACCGGTTTTCCGATATTCAATATTTCGGCGGAGAACCAATGATGAAATCCAATCCGCCCCACGCATTTACGGTCGGCGTAAATATGCCGTTTTTTACTTCCGGCCGAACGTTTAAGGCTATTGCGGAAAAGAAAATCGATTATCAAAAAACATTGAATACGTTCAACGATACCGAAAACCAGTTGAAAATTCAAGACAAACAACTCCGGTATAACTTAAATTCGGCTTACGAAAATTTCCAAATCCAGAAAAGAAATATCGACGTAACCAATCGCGTATTTAACAAGGTCGCGGAAAAATTCAATTACGGCAAAGCCTCTTCGTTGGAAGTAACACAGGCCAGTACCGATTTTATATCAGCGCAAAATTCTTATATTCAATCTCTTATGGATATGGTAAATGCGCAAATCGCTTTAAGAAATCTTTTGAACAAATAAAAAATTAAAAAATAATGAAAAAGTCATTTTTATTCTTGGCAGCTACCGCATTGATTGTTGCAAGCTGCGGCAAAACAGAACAAACACAGGAAGAAAAACAACCTGAAAATGTGCAGGTTCTCAAACTCGAATCGCGTGAAATCAATCGCAATATCGAATATTCCACCACGTTGGCCGGTTACGAAGAAGTGAATATCGCTCCGTCGGTGTCGGGAAATATTGAGCATATTTATGTGGAACCGGGAAAATTTGTTTCGGCAGGAACGTTGCTGGTTCGCATTGACCAAACGCAATTAAATTCATCGAAAGTGCAAATAAACACGCTCGGCGTGGAACTTGCCCGCATGGAAGCGCTTCTCAAATCGGGCAATGTCGCCCAAAGCGTTTACGACCAACTCAAATCGCAGTATGACGTGGCGGTTGAAAATATGGCTTATCTGGAAAAAAACACCTTTGTGAAAGCCCCTTTTTCCGGTGTGATTGCTGAAAAAAATTACGAAGACGGGGAATTATATTCGCCGGCAAAACCGATTCTCAAACTTTCGCAAATTTCGCGTCTGAAAGCATACGTCAATATTCCCGAAAGCTATTTCCCGGCTGTAAAACAGGGACTTCCGCTCGAAATCGTATCGGATATTTATCCGGACGAAACGTTTAAAGGTAAAATCGAAATCGTTTATCCCACCATTGATGCGGCAACTCACACGTTTATGGTCAAATTGGATATTCCGAACGGAAGCCAAAAACTTCGTCCGGGAATGTTTGCCCGCACCACGCTTGCGCTCGGGAAAATCAATGCCATCGTTGTGCCGTATCAAGCGGTTTTGAAACAACAAGGTTCCAACGACCGCTACGTTTTTGTGAATCGCAACGGCGAAGCACAACGAATCACCGTTACACTCGGACAACGCTTCGACGATCAGACCGAAATCATTTCCCCGGAAATTAAAAAGGGTGATGAATTGGTGGTGGTTGGTCAGGCCAGATTGGTTAATGGATCAAAACTTAACGTTGTAAAAGATTAAAAATATGGCTATTTATAAATCAGCAATAGATAAACCGATTACCACAGCATTAATTTTTGTGGCAGTCATTGTGTTTGGTATATTTTCATTTTCCCGGTTGCCGATCGACCAGTTTCCCGAAATGGACGTGCCTTACGTGTCGATTATGACCACCTATCCGGGAGCCAACGGCAGTGAAATTGAAACCAACGTTACCAAACTTTTGGAAAATTCGCTCAATTCGGTGGACGGATTGAAAGAAATCACTTCGCAATCGAAAGACAATATTTCGCTTGTAAGCTTGGAGTTGAATTGGGGTAGTGATATTACCGAAGCCGTCAATGACGTGCGCTCGGCGATTGATATGGTTAACGACAACCTGCCCGACGGCTGTAGTCGCCCGATGATTTTCAAACTTTCTACTTCCATGATGCCGATTATGCAGTATGCGGTTACGGCATCGGAAAGTTATTCCGGTTTGGATAAGATCTTGGAAGACAACGTGATAAACGTATTGAACCGAATTGACGGAATCGGAAATATTTCGCTTTCGGGAGCGCCGCAACGCTATGTTTATATTGATTTGGACCAAAATAAATTAGATGCCTACAAACTTTCCGTCGAACAGGTGGGGCAAGCGGTTGCGGCCAACAACCTCAATCTTGCATCCGGTTCGGTCAAAATGGGGAAAGAGCAATATCAACTTCGCGTGCAGAGCGAATACGTCGAAAGTTCGGAAATCAACAATATCGTTATTGCTAACAGGCAAGGTAAATCGGTGTTTGTCAGAGATTTAGCGACTGTTCGCGACACCATCCGTGATATTACGCTCGATGAAAAAATAAACGGGCAAGACGGCGTGCGTTTGGTTATTATGAAGCAAACCGGCGCCAATAGTGTGGCCATCGCCAAAGAAGTGCGCAAAATGCTGGAAGACATCAAACTGAATCTTCCACCCGATATTCAATTCCAACTGATTTACGACGGCGCCGAGAACATCCAAAACTCCATCAACGGGCTTTCCGAAGCAGTTTTGTACGCTTTTTTATTCGTAATTCTTGTGGTGCTGTTCTTTTTGGGCAAATGGCGGGCAACATTGATTATTATGCTCTCTATCCCGATTTCGCTCATAGCGGCGTTTATTTATCTTCTGGTAGCCGGCAGTTCGCTGAATATTATTTCATTATGCTCGCTTACCATTGCAATCGGGATGGTGGTCGACGACGCCATTGTGGTGCTGGAAAATATCACGCGGCATATCGATCGCGGGGCGCGACCGCGCGACGCCTCCATTTATGCTACTAACGAGGTTTGGGTGTCGGTTATCGCAGGTACTCTGGTTATTATAGCCGTGTTTATGCCGCTTACCATGCTCGGCGGACAGGCAGGAATCATGTTTAAGGAAATGGGATGGATCGTTTCGATCTGTATCACTGTTTCGGCGCTGGTGGCTATTGCGCTTACGCCAATGATGTCGTCGCTTTTATTAAGAAGTAAAAAAGTGATTATCAACGAAAAAGGCGAAGTAGAAGAAATTGCCATCAAGTCGGGCTGGTATGAAAAAAGCGTGATGAAATGGCTTGTTGCTTTCGATAGATGGTATGCAAATGTTTTGCGCTGGTGTTTGAATCATAAATTAATCACTTCATCCGTTTCACTTTTGTTGATTATTGCGTGTTTTGTGCCTGCTTGTTCGGGACAAATTGGGTTCAACTTTATGGCGGAACAGGACAATGGACGGGTTTCGGCAACCGTCGAACTCCAACGCGGAACAAGAGTGGAAGAAAGTATGCGCATCGCCCGCGAAATTGAAGCCGATTTTATCAGCCTTGCTCCCGAAATCGAATTGATTTCAACTTCAACCGGTGCAAGCGATGAATCGGGTATTTCAGCCCTGTTTTCGTCAGCGACCAACAATAAAATTTCAATGACGATTCGTTTCCCGAATAAAAACTACCGGAAACGCTCTGTTTTTGAACTTGCCGAAGTAATGCGACAGTACCTCAAAGAACGCCCCGATGTAATCAACCATTCCGTATCCACGGCGGGCGGTTTTGGCGGCGGTCAGCAAAATACAATTGACATAGAAGTGTTCGGTTATGATTTTGAAGCGACAAACAGCGTGGCAGAACAAATTAAAAACTTAGTAAAAGAAGTAAAAGGCGCGCGAAATATTACCGTTTCCCGCGAGGAAGACCGCGCCGAATTACAGATTAATTTTGATAAAGAAAAATTGGCTCAAAGCGGACTTTCGGCTCAGCAAGTGGCTGTGGCCGTTCGTAACCGCGTCAATGGCTATACCGCAGGCTTTTTGAAGGAAGACGGTGATGAATACAACATTATGGTCCGCTTACAAGAAGATTATCGAAATTCGATTACCGATATTGAAGAAATGACTTTGCAAACACCTGCCGGTCAGTTGGTTAAAGTGAAAGAATTGGCAAAAATCCAAGAATTTTGGACGCCGCCAACCATTGAACACAAACGCCGTCAACGAATTGTAACCGTAAGCGTATATCCCGAAGGAATATCGCTTGTGGAATTGGCAAACGCAGTAAAAGTGGAAATCAAGAAAATCGACTTACCGCAAGGCGTTTTGGTCAATGTCGGCGGAACTTACGAAGACCAAATGGAAATGGCATCCGACATGATGACGCTCGTTGTGCTGATTATTTTGCTGGTCTATATCGTGATGGCGTCGCAATTTGAAAGTTTCTCCAAACCGTTTATCATCTTGGTCGGCTCCATTCCGTTCGCTTTTGCGGGCGCGGTTTTGGCCTTGTTCCTCACAGGCACCGACTTGGAAATGGTTGGGATGTTGGGATTGATTCTTCTGGTCGGTATTGTGGTTAAAAACGGTATCGTGCTTGTGGACTACATCAATTTGATGCGCGACAGAGGTTACGAACTCAACGAAGCCATTGCACTTTCGGGCGAATCGCGTTTGCGACCGGTGTTGATGACCGCCATCACGGCTATTCTCGGTATGGTGCCGATGGCGTTATCCACAGCCGAAGGTTCGGAAATGTGGCGTCCGCTCGGAATTGTCGTTATCGGAGGCTTGACTTTCGCAACCATCGTAACGCTGGTTATCGTTCCCGTTCTCTATGCCGTCATGTCTCGCCACGGCGAACGCGACAAAATGGAAAAACAACGGAAAGAGTTCATTTTCATGCAAATCAAATAACAGTGAGTAGTTAATAGTGATTAGTGTTTAGTTAGTAGTGATTAGAAATTTTGCTACTCGCCAACCACTAATCACTACTAATTAATCACTAAACATTCATCACCAAAAAGGATGGTTAAGGAGAATACGACAAGGTTTAAAAGTAAAAAATTTGCTATTAGGATTATTAATCTTTACAAATTTCTTACAGAACAAAAGCATGAATACGTGCTGTCAAAACAATTGTTGCGTTGCGGCACAAGTATTGGCGCTAATTTGTCGGAAGCCGATTATGGTATTTCAAAAAAGGACTTTTTATCAAAAGTTTACATTGCTTTAAAAGAATGTTCTGAAACAGTTTATTGGTTAGAACTATTATTTGAAACAAAGTATATCAATGAAGAAGAGTTTGATTCCATCAATAAAGATGCTTTGGAATTGCTAAAAATGCTAACAGCTACCACAAAAACTATTTCGCAAGAAATAAATTCTAATCACTAAACACTAATCATTAATCACTAAATAAAATGAAATCTGTATTTATAATATTCAATCAAGCAAACACCGAACGGGTGGAATATATGCTCGATCAACTCAAAATCAACGGTTTTACGCTTTTTGAACAAGTGCAGGGCAGAGGTACAAACGGTGGTGAACCGCGGCGCGGCACTCACACTTGGCCGGAATTAAATTCCGCCGTGATGTGCGTTGTAGAAGATGACCGGGTAGATGAACTTCTCAACACGACTCACAAACTCGACAAGCGGAATCCCGAAGTTGGCGTGCGCGCTTTCGTTTGGAATATAGAGGCGATGGTGTAAAAACACAAGCAAGCCCCTGTCATTCCCGCGAAAGCGGGAATCTCCTGCAAACCGTTAATGACAAATTATTAGTCATTAACGGTTTGTTGTGGTTTGCGGGTCAAGCCCGCAATGACAAGTATAAGATTAAAACATTCGGGGAACACCCGGAGGAGGCCCTTCCGGGCGACCGCCGCCCCCACCCCACCGCGGCCGGAAATCATCTTCCGTAGCAGAACTTGCCTTCGGGAAAACCGTAAATTTATAAATGAAACTGCACATCACATAACTCGGAATGACTAACAAATCTTCCGAAATGCGTGTTCCGTTGTCGATAGCCGAAGAAGTGATGAATTTGCGGTCTTGTAAAATATCGAAAATCTGCAATTTCAATGAGCCGGTTCCGAATTTTTTGTTGAATAATTGCTTGGTTACGGCGGCGTTCCACATTGTTTCGGGAGTATTCAGGCCTTCTTTGAAACCGTTGCGAGTGGTGTAATTGAGGTCGCTTTCGAGTGTCCAATTATACGGTAAATACCACATCGTATTGACGCTGAATCCGTAACTTACCGTCGTTAAATCGTTTTGCGGCCGGATGGAATTGACAATATCGTTGTAATTCGTAAAAGCGCCTAATCCCACTTCAAACAAATCGGAACGGTAATTGATATTGGCGCGAAGCATGCCCGACAGCGTATTTTGCCGGTTGGTGCGTTTCTCCTGATTTTCATAAACATAAGAATTGCGGTTGTTGTAACTGGCATTGAAAAAACTATTGACCGTGAAGCGTTTGTTCTTCAAGGGAAGGTTGAACATTCCGCGCGTATTCACATTCCAATTGCCGTTGATATTTTCGTATTCGGTCAATCTTACCGAATCCTGCATTTGTGTAACCGACGTAATATCGTTGATGGAAAATCCGCCGTTCAACGATAAATTGTACATCAATTGCGTTTCGGGAACGTATTTTTGGAAACGCGCCCGCAAGGAGTTTCTGTAACCCGGTTGCAAATTCGGATTCCCTTTCACCCAATTCGACGCATTACTCATATCCACATAATCGCGCAATTGATTCGACGAAGGCTGTGTGGTTTCTCCTTCATAATCAATGCGTAAATTGGTCCGTTGCCCGAAAATATAATTGAAATTCAAAGTGGGCGAAAAATAGATATTGTTTTGGGGAATCGACGAAATGAGCGAGTCTCCCAGAATATTCGGCAAACGGATATCATCGCCGTAAGTAAACGGATTGGTATTCAAAGAAGCTTGCCAAGTTTCGTTGATTGATTTTTCGGGATCGACATTTAATCCGATGGTATAGTTGTATTTTTCTCTTACGGCCTTAAAACTCAATCCGAAACGTTGTCCGGTGCTGTGGCGTAAAGTGCTTCGGCTCAATGAATCGTTCAGCAAAGCTAAATACAAATCGGGATTGCTTTCATAATCCACATCGTAAGTGGTATTCAAACTTTTGGTATTGTTGTAAGAATAACGGTAGAGGGCTTGCAAGAAATTATTATTTCCCAAGGGTTCAACCCACGAAATGGTTGCACGGTAACTATTGGCGCGGTCGTCGTTTTCGTATCGCCGTTGGAAATCGACAATATTGGTAAAAGGATGTCTGTCGTATTTTGTAGAATCGTTTTCGTAAGAATAGCTATTATTTAAATTTCCGCGTAAACTAATACTGAACACGCGGCCGGGTTTATCAAATTTCCGGGCGTAATCCAATGTCCCGCCGAAATTGAAACCGCGACCTTTGCTGCGCGAGCCGGAATAGGCGTTGTAAAGGTCATCGAGCAAATCGCTGTCGGCTTCTGAGGTTTTTCCCTTGTAGAGCGATCCTGTTTCCGTACTATTGCTTCCGTTCATCCCGAATTGCGGCTTGAAAATCAAGGAATTGAGCGTGTCGGGTTTCCATTCGATATTAAGATTGGCGGCCACACTGTTGGATCCATAATTATTGTTTGTGAGCGTTTTATCGAATTGAGAGCTAATCCATTGTTCGGTAAGGTTTTGCGCCGAGCGATCGGAACCGTTGTAGCGCACATCACCATTCAAACTGAAGGCCGGTGAAAATTGCTTGTTCACGTTCAGCATCACCATATTCGATTCGGCAATTCCACCGCCATTGCCGCTGCCGCGCCGCATTCGCATTCCACCGAAACGACCGGCGCCCAAATCGGCAGCGCCCATGTTGTTGTTGTTATTTGTTCCTAATATTAAGGTATAGCGGTCGTCGTCTTTCATGTGATTGACGAAAGCGGCGCCTTGATAGCGCATGTCATGGCTTGCGGGAACATCGGCTCCACCGCCCAACAGGGCGTTTCCCATCGTACCTTTTTTCATTCCGGGGCGAATCATCAAGTTGAGGATGGTTTCTTCTTCGCCGTCGTCGAAACCGGTCATGCGCGCCATATCCGACTTTCTATCCACTACTTGCACTTTATTGACCATCGTAGCGGGCAGGTTTTTGGAAGCCACTTGCGGATCGTCGGTAAAAAATTCTTTGCCGTCGAGCATGATTTTTTTGATTTCTTTGCCGTTGGCCGTGATTTTTCCGTCTTTATCGACTTCGATTCCGGGCATTTTCTTCAATAATTCTTCCACAGCGGCATTTTCGGTAACTTTATACGAACCGGCATCGTATTCGATGGTATCGTTTTTGACTACCACTTCGGGGCGTTTCCCTTCAACTACCATTTCCTGCAACAGCACATCGTTGGTTTCGAGGAAGATACGTCCCATATTCACGTCTTCGTTCGCTTTCACGCCGATGTTTTTGGTTAAAGTGTTGTAACCCAGATACGTGATTTTGAGGATGTAATTGCCTTCTTTTACATTTTTAATCGAAAAACGACCGCCGGCATCGCTAATTGCGCCGGTAATAGAAATACTGTCTTTACGCTGCAACAGGTTCACGCTGCCTGCAATAATCGGCTCGTTATCAACTTTATCCAAAATTATACCGGTAATTGTACTTTGTCCGAAAACGGTTGAAGAGAAGAGAAGAAAGGAAAAAATCCCAAGAATTATTATATGCCTCATGTTGTTGAAAAAATTATGTCGGAAATAATGACAATTGAAAACGGGGAAAGTTTAAAAGTATAGCGAGAAATTTTCATTAAAAAAATCTCTCGCTAATCAAAAAAAGTTGGGAGGTTAATAAGGATCGATTATTTCCCAATGATTTTGCTAACGCTTACCGCACCCGATTCATAAATCGTTTTCTGGATGAAAACGCCGTTATGTAGAGACGGGGCATGCCCCGTCTCTACCGGGATCTCCACCCCTTGCAGATTGTAATAATGAATTGCTTTTATCGGGCCGTCAATGGAAACAAGATGCAAACCGGTAACTACATTGCTGACATGGATTTCGTTGATACACCACCATCCGCCGGAAATTCCGGTCTGTTCTATTTTGATGCAGCGAGCAGATTTGACTTCTCCCAAATCAATCGTAAGTTCTGCAATATCCGACGATTGTGCGCCGGTATAAACGGCTTCGCCCCAATTTGTATCGTCGTTAGCAAGCCGGTCGCCGGAAAGATAAATGCTGTAACCCCGCGGATAGTCGCCGGCCGGCTGATTCAAAATGATTTTATTGAATGACTGCATCTTTTTCATGTCTAAAATAATCCACTGACCGGGCGCTTGTACAGTTCCCGAACCCCAACGGCTATCCGGATTATTGTCCAAAGCCTGAAACGCCGCATCACCATCGCCGGCTTGTTGAAATACCGAAAGCGTCCATCCGAAACGGTAATCGCCGGGCGTAACTAAATTGACCGAAAACTCATTGATACTCCAATACATATCGTTATCGCCGCTGTCGAATGTTTGCACCACTTTTACAAAGCGTTTTTGTTGTGTATCCGCCAAGTTGATGAATGTGAAAGGATCTGTACCGCCAAAATCTCTTCCGGCGCCCACTGCAATAGCGTCGCCCCAATCGGAAGCATCTTCGGAAACATACACTTCATATCCGCGCGGATAATCGCCGCCGTTTTGAAAAAGTTGGATTTGATTGAAGGTTTGCGCTTCCTTCATATCTACAATGACCCATTGACCGGGACGTTGCTTGCTCGTATTCCAACGGCTGTCGGGATTGCCGTCGAACATATTTTTTGTTTCGTTCCAAGTAATCCCGTTTTGATAGATCGTTGCGGCCGTCCATTGTTTCCACAATATTTTATCGTCGATTAACCGGACGTTCAGTTCTTTGATTTTCCACCACATCTCGCAATTGGTAAGCACTTCAAATTTTATGTACTGCGCCGTTTGGTCTTCCAGATTGATGATAGTTGCCGCGGCATCGGAACCACCGCCTACAAATACGGCATTTCCCCAGTCATTCCCGTCATTGGAAACAAAAACGGCAATGCTGCGCGGATAATCGCCCCAACTATCGGTTTGATCCAACATAATTTGATTGAAAGTTTGCGGCGATTGCATATCTACCACCAACCATTGACCGGCTTTTTGCGGTGCGGCGCGCCATTCGGTGCCGGTGTTTCCGTCCATCAGGTTAAGCAAATCCCAAGTTTCGTCGCCGCAATCGGTGGCGACCCAATCGATTCTATCCAATGTAATATCGTCTGCCATCAGATTCAAAGCAAACGAAACTGCTAAAAATGTAAGAAATACGTGTTTCATGTTGATATTTTTTAGAATTAAAATTAATAGGTGCAAAGTAAATACTTGCCTATTAAAGCTAACCTAAAAATAATATTAAAGCAGACCTTAAAATACAGTATTTAATCACAGAAAACGCAGAGAAATTTTTAAAATTACTAAACTCCGTGCACTCCGCATCCTCTGTGGTTGAAATATTACAACTTATTTTTTATTACTCAACACGTCGGTTAAAGAATATTTGTATTGAACTCCGAGCAAATTTTTGTATTCCTTGCAGAAATTATCGTAAACGGTTTTGGCAATTCCCTTTTTACCCGAATTGAAAAGAATCGAACATTTGATATACAAGCCGTCTTCGTTGATCACATCGTGGAGAAGTAGCGTACCGGCTATTTTGAGGCGTAATTCGTTGCTCATGCGGTCGTCTTCATGCGCCAATTTGGTCAGAACGTCGATGGTCAGGTTTGAAAAATCGCTTTTGTAATTATCCACCCAATCAATTTCGGTGTTGGGTAACAAAACGCCGCGCAACAGCAATTCGAGCAAGCGATTGGTTGGCTCGTTATCTTTGAAATGATTGATTTTCAGGGAAGTAAATAAACGCATGGCTTCAGTGTAATCACATAACACGTTGTTGCCGGAACGAAACGACCAAAATCCGTTTTTATTGATGATTTCCGTATCGCCCGTTTTTTCGAGCAGGGAACGCAATTTACTCAAATAGACATAAAGCGAGTTTTTCGCCGATTCTTCGGTTTTGTCCGGCCAAAGCAATTGAATCATTTTATTGCCGAAAACGCCTTTGTCGTCTTTCTCGGAACCGAGTATTAAAAGAATCAGCAGATTTTTTAAGGTCGGCGAAAATTGTTCGGTAATGTTATTTCCCTCCTTATCAATCACATTGAACCGTTTCAGAAGGCAAATCGAACGCTTGGAGAAATCGTAATATTGCGTTTCGGGGGCTTGGACGGGTTCTTCCGTTTTCGGAGCAACCGGTTCCGGTTTTTTGCCGTTCGCCGGCTTTTTTGTTTTCTTACTCCTTATTATGTATAGAAGCATGGCAATTGCAATTCCCGCTATCAAAATTAGAATCAGCCACCATTTAGAATGATTTTCAATTGTTTGCGGCAAATCTTGATTTAAACTTTGAATGGAAACCGGCGGATAATCCAAGGAATAGATGGAAACATTCGTTTGATCTTTGGTTTTCTGTTGATAAATCAACGCAAATAATTTTTGTTGCGATAAATCGTAATACAAATTCGTATATAAATAAAGCGCGTCAATATTTTCACCTATCGGGAACGACATCGTTTCAAATCCTTTCCGGTTAGGCTCGATTTTCATCAAGCAACCGCCGTTGTGGGTGGTAAACAGATAAAAACAATTGCGTTCTGCATCAAATATCATGTTTTCGCCCGGCAAAAAATCGCCGGCAATCGAATCCATCGTCCACAGACCGACCGTTTGCCCCATCAGTAAATCGACCGAATAAAAGTCGTAATAATTGTGCGGGGCGATTTCCTGTTTGCCGGTTTTACTTCCGCGACCGCCGAAAATATATATTGTATTGCCCACAATCGCGGTAGAGGCCGAGAAACGAGGGGCGATTTCCATTAAATCCGTGCGTTTTTGTTCACCGGTGGCCAAATTCATTTTTATCAGACTGTGGCTGTATTTATAATATTCGTATCCGCCGAAAGAATACAAGATTTTATCGGATGAATGATAGACGGCGGAATTGTTGAGAAACGGGTCGGTTGGCGAACCTGACGGCGAACTCCACTCGTTGGCCTCGAACGAATAACGCGACGACGAATTGTCGCGCAGATTGTAGCTGACCAATTGCCGGTTGTCGGAATCGTAGAAAAGGGTATTGGGGCTTGTGGATACGATAAATCCGTTCCGGGGATGAATTTGCCGCTCATTTCCACTTTTCGTATCAAACACCCGGATATTGCGCGAATCGGGAGAAACAAGGTAGAATATCCCTTGATTATCCAATGTGATTTGGGTATTAAACGGCAGTTCGCCGGAATAAATTTTCTTCCAAGTGGAATGAATATCTATGAGCCACAAAGGATTAGTTGCTACGGCTGCCGTTTGCGCCACCGAATCCAATACGATGTTTTGCCGGTGTTCTTTTAATTTCCAATAGCGTTTCAATGCGCCGTCTTGGAAAATTTTTACATCCCGGATATTGACCGAAGCAATATCGGTGGATTCAAACGATTTGAACGAACAGGTTCCGAAAGAAATTCTAACATCGGAAGTACGGCTCAAATCATGCGATATATTTAATCTCCGGCCGGCGTAATCAAGAATAATTTCATTCGTTCCCTTATTAAAAGTAATCTCTACAGGAATCCATTCGTCCGCCACAATCGCTTCCCGGACGGCGTGCGCAAATTCGTTGATAACCAATATCGGATGACGAAATGTTTCGGTAACGGTCAGCATCAAATCAATATTTTCGTTTTGGTTGGTTACCATTCGAACGACCAAACCGAACATATACTCATCTCGAACCAACATTTGGAACGAAACGCTTGTTTCTTTTCCCAATACAACCGGAGAATTATTTTCCAGAATCAAACTTGTTTTCTGCGCATCCGGCGACGGCATCGCTTGAACCATCAAGCCATAATTGGAATCATCCGGCCGCCCGGAAGCAAAAACGAGTTCCGCCAAAGCAAGGAAAAGAAATATTACCGGTAGTTTGTTCATTTTTATTCCGTTTGATTCGTTGTGCGAATCGGGTTGTAAAAGTAGTGGATTTATTTTTATCTTGCAAAAAAAGTGTGGAACAATTTACCATCTGCACTTATGAATAAAACTGCCTATATTAAACATTTGCAGGCAGAGGCGAACCAAAAGATTTGCACTCACAATTCCAATTTCACGAAAATCGGAAATTACATCAAAAACAAAGCGCCTGAATTAATTCCTGAAATTGCCCTGCATTTGGAAAACATGAAGAAGTTGTACACTAAATTTTTCCCTGAATGATAGCCAAAGCAAAAGCCATATCAAAGTAGGACTTCAAATAATCAACCGTCCCCGACTTGCTGGATGGTTGGCATAAGCAGGATATGGCAAGTTGTTTGAGTAGGTCATCATTGATTTTATCAAAGCCTACACAATGAAAGACATGATTGAGAATCAGTTGTGTCCCGTTGATGAAAACGTTGTATATATTGTCTAAAACGCGTGCTGTTTCTTCCATCTCATGGCGGGCAACTTGCTCTTCTTCCAACAGCGAAAGCATATCTAATTGTTCTCCATAACCTCTAATCTATTCTTGCCCTTGTTTGCTTGCATAACTGCTCTACTTCATCAGGATGAGCACTGTTACCGATACTTTTCAGCATTTTGTATTTTCCGATGCTCTTGTCTATTACCTGAACGCTGATTACTCCGCTTGAATTCTTTTTTGCCTGACAAACATACGACAAAGGTACCAAAATATATTCGGGACACTGTTTTTGGTGTCCCGAATATATATAATATGCTTATTATCAATAATATAAAAATCTACTAAAGATAAATTCCCAAAAATGACGACGTCAGGAAATATAACAAAGAAATTGTTACGAAATAACTTAACTAATTAAAATATTATTCGTATCCATGCAGCATGGAAGCAATAAAAGATACAATAGAAAAGATCAAGGCATTCTTGCCTTATTTGGATGAGCATCAAAAGCGAATCTATTTGGCTTTAGAAGCGCGAGGGATAGATGTAAGTCACAGGGTAATAGGAGAATCATTGAAAGCCAACGGTTTTAGTTTGCAAGCCAACAGAAAGACTTTTGAAGGCAGAGGACATGCGGACAGAGATGCCCAGTTTGAATTTATAAGCCGCAAGGTAAAAGACTATATGTCAGAGGAACAACCGGTTATATCAGTAGATGCCAAAAAGCGGGAATTGATAGGCAACTTCAAGAATGGCGGTGTAGAATGGCAAAGTAAAAATACGCCTGTTGAAGTAAACGCATACGATTTTCTGACTGATGCCGAGGGTATTGCAATACCTTATGGAATCTATGACATCGCACAGAATAAAGGTTGGGTCAATGTGGGCATCACAAAAGATACGGCAGAATTTGCTGTTCAGAGCATAAGAAACTGGTGGTACAAAATGGGTATTTATTACCACAACAATGCCAATTCACTGCTGATAACCGCAGATGGCGGCGGAAGCAATAGCAGCAAAGGGAAACTGTGGAAGCGCGAACTGCAAAAATTTGCGGATGAAACAGGAATGGAGATAGAGGTCGTTCATTTTCCGCCGGGAACCAGCAAGTGGAATAAAATAGAACACCGTTTGTTTTCTTACATCTCAAAGAATTGGAGAGGAAAGCCATTGATAAGTTATGAAGTTATTGTTCAGCTGATTGGCTCTACAAAGACGGAAAAAGGACTTGAAGTGGAATGTGAGTTGGATATGGAAAATTATCAAACAGGCATAACAATTGATGAGGATGAAATGGAAAATGTCAATCTGATGGGCAGCTCTTTTCATGAAGAATGGAATTATAGAATAATGCCTTCGTAATTGTCATTTTAATTCGTAACAATTCCTTAGTATGTCTTTACCCGACTAACGTCTTGCCTCCTTTTTACACTTCCGTGTTTTCGGCGATACGGATTCCATAATCTCGCCCGACACAACTTGAGTGTGGTAACATCAACGTAATATATTAAATCAAAGCGATACAGACAGAGCCGGAAGGACATTCCAAACCATGTGTAATAATACACCATATAAAAAACCCAAACGAATGCGACAATAAGAAATAGAAACGGCAAAACAAAACTGCGGGAATACAATGTATTTGCCATATTTATCTTTCAAATTTTCAGATGATAATGTCTTCTGTCTGCTAAGAATAAGACAAAATAATGTAGTTAAAAATAATACGCCGAAGCAGATCAATGTTTTATTAGCTTCATTATCTATCTGTTTACCAAGATGTATAATCAGTGCGCCGGATAAAACAAAACAAGCCATGTAAATATCTTTCTTTTTAAATGACAAAGGCAAGCGAATTTTCCCACGCCTATAACATCAATCCCAACTTGCCGTAAAATTATTTCTATTAAAATAAGATATATAATAAGAAAAAAATTGAAACCCAGCAATCGAGTCGTTAAGCCTAATTTTTGCTTAATCGTAAACTGTTGATATACAACAGATGAATCGTACGGATTTTTAATAAACCGAATTAGTGTGATGTTAAATGTTAATTTTACGTTATACTATAGAGTTGACTAAATTTAACAAGACATTAGCGGAATTGCAAAGTGATATCGATCGCTGGCTGTTGGGATTCCCCATCCAAGATATCATCAAAGCGACCGGACTTTCTGTGGAGCAAATACAAGGGGCAAAGTCAGGATTTTATTTTCAATGCACAAAAAAACATAACCACCATTTCTTTTATCGAAATGATGGTTATGCCCAATTAGATGTATGGTGTCTTTAACTAATCCTTATTTGGATTTCAAGTTAAATTCTACCCTGCGGTTGAATCTACGGGTTTGTTCCGTAGCATTGGAGACAACGGGTTGCGTTTTCCCTTTCGTCGATACAGACAAGCGATTTCCGTTGATTCCTTTGTTGATAAGATAAGTCTTAACCGCTTTTGCACGGTTCAAGCCCAATTCATCATTAAGTTCGTCACCGCCGCTATTGTCTGTGTGACCTGCCAATTCAACATTTGCAGCCGGATATTTCTTCAACAAGGCAACCTTGTGGTCTAACTCCGGAAGCATTATCGGAAGCAAGGTATAAGAATTTACATCAAATCCATAGATAACTCCTTCAAAATCAGGATCGTCTTTCTTGATTAATTCTTTCAGATCCTCAAATTCCTTATACTGTGCATCGATCAATTTGTCGGTATTCCGTGCGAGGATGTCTTCCATTTGTGCGGCGGTTAAGCCTTCGTATGGTTTTTCTTCCACCACAGGGACTACTTTTGTTTTCTTGTCGAAAGGTTTGATACCGAACGTCAATTGCAACTTAAGACCTAAAGCCAACGTATTTACCCTGTCTGTGAACGCCTGTTTGGATCCGTTGTATTGATTGTTTCCAAGGTCGTATTGGCGTTGTTGAGAGGTAAGGATATTATTAGCATTGAAAGTGAGAGGTGCGTTTGCATTGGTCAGATTCTTTCTGCCATATTCATACAATTGTTGATTGTTGTCGTCTTTTCTTACGTCATTCAATCCATAATCGAAGAATACACCTGAATAAAGCGCCCAATCTTTGTTAAATTTCCACTTCACACCGGCTTCGATAGAAGCGATGAAATTTACATTGAGAGGAAAATCTTTCTTCCCGGTGATAGCTGTCGTACCAAATCCGTGCATGGGTTGTCCATTTCCATACCAGTCGCGCGTGATTGGATCCAAGTTTGCATTCAGTTCTACTCCTGTAGTCTTCAATGAACCTTTCGTTTCATATTCGGATTTTACAGGAATACCAATCTTAGGACCGATAGCTGCATAAAACTTATGTTCTTTCCAAATATCGAATTGATATTTTACTTGCAACGGGATATTGATGTAATAAGCCGATTGCTTTTGTTCATAAGTTGTGCCATTCGTTTCCGTTCTTACACGGAAAAGAGTACCATAATCCGGAACATCATAAGTATCCGAAAAAGATTTGGAAAGGGTGGCTTTTGCATTTACAATGGAAAATTCAGCGCCAATTCCAAGACTCCAGTTATAATCTAAAAAATAGTTATAACCGATTCCCGCAATACCCCCGAAGCCCAGGTCGTGTTTACCTGCTGTCAGGTCATAATCAAAGGAGGATATACCACCTCCTGCCCAAAGGGAGAACTCATGCTTATTTTGTTGCAATGTTTGAGCGAAAGCAGAAGCGGTAAAAAGTCCGATTGCGATTATTAAAATTATTCGTTTCATATTTTATTATTTTAATTTAATGATAATTACAGGATGGCAGGATGACCTGCCATCCTAATTCATTTTATTTTACAACGACTTTATATTCATATACAGCGCTGCTACTACCTACAATTACCTTAATAAGATAAATACCTTGAGTATTCGGAGCCGCAACTGTTGTTACTTGTCCGTTTGCCTTCAACGAAGTGAGTACCCGTCCTTCAAGAGAAAGAATCTGTATGGATGTACTGCTCAAATCACTTGCTGGAAGTTGTGCATCAATCGTGATCGTTTCTCCTGTCTTCACCGGATTCGGATAGATAGAGATCTTAACAGGACTGTATGCTTCACCTGTAACAGGACATGATTCGTAAATAGTTCCGTCTTGCGTGATTGCAATTACATAGTATTCGTGACCTTCTACAGGTTCTGTTGAATACAGATAAGATTGCGTTTCACCCGGCAATTCAACTCCATCTTTGTACCAACGAATATCAGAGAACTTATAACCTCCGTTATCATCAGGATTGGTGATCAATACCATTACATCACCCCAACGTTGTTGTACTACAGGCACTTTGATACGTACATTATAAGTTCGTGATTGTTTACTGTCACAATCGCTTGTTACGACAACATGATAAATACCTGTGGTTGACAAATCAACATTAGTAAGGTTGTAAGTAGCTTGCGTTGCTCCCGGTATTGCGATATGGTTCTTATACCATTGGTATTTCAAATTGTAACCGGTTGCGACTACAGTAAGAACATTCGTGATATCTTCACCAATACAACGTTCAACAATTACAGGAGCTGCGTCTTTGTCAAAATCCAATACGATCTTCGGTAATACGGTATAAGTAAACGTAACCGGAGTTCCTGCGAACGAAGTTCCACCGAAATACAAGTGAGGAGTAACTGTAATAGTCACGTCTTCACGCTGTCCTGCAACAGGTACTGTTGTTGTAAAAGGAGGAAGGCTTCTTTTCAGAGCAGGAGGATTAACAGCAAGTTCATCAATCAATCCTATGGTGTTACCACCCGACCAGGTTATGAAATAACCGGCGCCCGAAGGTAATCCTGTAGGACTGTAAGCACTAACGAGTTCATTTTCACATGCGGTCTTATTCGCAATCGCATCCAAAGTAGGTTTAGAAGCTACTATCACATAAAATTCGGTCGGAGTTCCCGTACATGTATGACCTGAGTTCTCATAAACCGGAGTAACCGTAATCTTACTGATGGTCGGTTCCTGATTGATATTCTGTGCAATAAACTGAGGCAAATAGAATTCACCGTTAGCATCAGCGGTAACAATTCCTTGGCTTGGAGCCGTATTGTCGGCATTGATAGCCGAATTGCCGCTTACCCATTGGTATGCTGTAGCAGTACCGGTAAATTGAAATGCCGGTTTATTAGCAGCAGACCAGGAAGCATCGCCGTTTGCCAAAATCACGTTATTGATAACATTCACTCTCGGAGTCGGAAGAACCGTTACCGTAAAGGTGACAGAATCTCCAAAACAGCTATTACCGGAAGCACGCGGAGTTACCTTAATCGTTTCCGTAATAGGAGCTGCCGTGTTGTTAGTCAATTTGGGAACATCAATTCCGTTGCTTCCCAATGCAGGAATACCCAATTGAGAAGGAGTACTAACGAGTACCCAGTCAAATTCAGTGCCTGCCGTTGGGCTGGAGAAGTTCACTTTCAGCGCTTCTTCGTTGCAAAGAACGATATCACTTGGTTGAATTACAACCGGTTTCGCTACGCGAGTTAACGTAAACGTTGTAGAGATACCTCTGTTGTTATGCCAGATAGGAGTTACTTCATAAACACCCGTACCTACTTTAGGAGCGCCATTCGTTACCCAATTGTAAGTATTACCGGAATTTATTTCATCACGATCTGAATTTACAGCCAAGTCGGTTACATTAATACCGCTGATTAATTTCCATTCAAAATTAAGTTTGTCGGTATTCAAAGTCAGATCATAGAAAGTATGTTCTGCGATAAAGTCAATATCAGCAAAATCTTCATCTTCACAAACCGTTTGATCGGCAATAGACTTGATAGACAAATCCAAATCGATACCCAACGTTTTCGGATTTACCGAAATCGTGAAGATTACCTCATTGCTCGAGCAGGTTTCATAATCCAATGTTACTTTGTAAGTAGCGGTAAGTGTATGACCCGTTTCATTGACTGCATAGAAAGCTGGAATAAATCCGACGCCACTTAAGGTAGAACCGACTTGATCTCCGCTTACCCATTCCCAAGAGAATTTGGCTCCCTGAGGAATGTTAGCTGCTGTAAATGCATAATCAGGCACATAGTCTCCGTTATTGAACGTTCTCGGAGCAATAGCAGCGATAACCAATTCAGCCGGATTAGCCAAAATCAGATCTTTCAATTCTGCGAAACAAGAGTAACCGTCTCCCGAAGCTCTTACAATCACATTGTAAGTGCCGGCAGGAACATCGATCAGGTTTTGTTCCGTAGAATAAACGGAAGCATCACCGTCTTTATGCCATTCAAAGATATAGTCACCAACGTTGCCTCCCGAAACAGAGATAACGATACGTCCGTCATTTCCATCATGGCACTTGGGATCAATCTTTTCTATTACATCCAGATGGAGCAGATTGTAATCCGGATCCAGCGTGATTGTCAAGTTTACCGGAAGTACGGCCGGACAATCATCATCGGTTACCAGGATATTATAGGAACCGGCGGCTAAACCCGTGTTGGCTCCATCTGCCAAGTCGCCCGATACGGTATAAGTTCCACTACCACCGGTTACAGTGATCGTAATTTCTCCGTCATCGTTTGTACAGGTCGGATTTCCTTTTACTGCTTCAACCTTCAATGGATTTACTGCTTCGGCTGCCAAAGTAACTTTTACTTCACCTGCCGGTAAAGAAGGATCTGTTGTATCCGTTACTTTTAATGTATAGTCTCCTGCCGTCAAGCCTGTATAGACTCCCGTATTCGGACCGTCACTTGCAGCAAGACCTGTTACGATTGCACCGTTCAACCACAATTCATA
>BNWW01000034.1 GCA_025999115.1 Bacteroidia bacterium | reverse complement strand
CCCCACCGCGCCATTGCTAATATTCGTCGCAATATTCGAAGCCGGCCCGCCGAACATCGGATTTTCACCGCCCATCTCTTTCTTGCATTGCGAAACGAAATCAAAATAACCTTTTGGGACCAGGCTCACAGCAGCCTCTACTTTGTCGCCTTCTTGCAGATAAATGCGCCGGTTTTGTCGTTCGGGATCTTTGTCTTTGTCTTTTTCCGAAATATCGTCGAAACGATATAAACTGGCTTTGATTTGTTGATCGTTCATCAATTCATCCTTGCTAACCAAAATGTTGGAAATTTTATTTGTCAATAATGAATCGTTGTAAAAAACATGGAACATCATGTAATTTTCGCCGACAGGATCTTGAAAATACGCCCATAGAATATGATTTTTATGTCCCATCAAGTCCAAAGGCTCAATAACAATCGAATCAATTACTGCTGGCGGAAAAATGGAGGTTGAGGCTTCATACCGGTTGAGCTGGCCTTTGCCGTCGAAATCCATGCTGACAGATAGTGTATATTCCGTTCCGATGCGGGCTTCAAAAGCATCTTCCGAAACATATAAACCCGGAATGCTGTCGCGTTTCTCAATAAATCTAAAAATCTCATTATCAGATGATTGAACGATAACTTCCGCCTCCGAAATGCCGGCATTCGGTTGATTGTCGAAGTAAGCTGCTGAACGGGTAATCAAGACTTCCTGTTGTTTCAATTCGTCGGTCAATACGCCATAAATAACCGGCACGGGCGGCGAATCGTCGGTGTGAATTATGAACGGTTCGGTACATCCGAAACAAAATAAAATGAATAAAAAAGTTCCCGTCATGGCGGACTTGCTCCGCCATCCCCTGAAATATTTTATCTGAATTTTCATTATTTTCAAAATTTAAAATTATACGTTATCGAAGGCACAATCCCAAATAAATACATCATTTCGGCATACGGAATCCCCGTTTCTTCGTTTTGTTGATAATAAATTGTCCACGGATTTTTGCGATTATAAGCATTGTAAATCGAAAAATTCCATTCGCCTTTCCATCGTTTTTTGGAATCGGGTTTGGGAATAAAATTCAGTGACAAATCCAAACGGTCGTAATTCGGTTTGCGGTATTCGTTTCGTCCCGAATAAATGGGGAAATATTCGTCGCCGATGCCGAATCGTCCGGTGGGGTAGGTGGTTGGCGTTCCGGTTGCAAATACCCAAACGGCCGAAAAATTCAGTTTTTTAGAGAAATTGTAAGTAGCTACGATATTCACGGCGTGCGTTTTGTCGAAAGGCGCCAAATAGGTTTTTCCTTGATTTACTTCGGAAATGGTGCGTTCGGAACGCGATAAAGTATAATTGACGAATCCGGTCAATCTTCCGGTATTTTTTCGGAACATCAATTCGATACCATAAGCTTTGCCTGTTCCGCTACGGATTTCTTCTTCCAAATGCGGATTCATCAATAAATCGGAATGTTCGCGGAAATCAATCACATTTTTCAAATCTTTGTAATACAATTCGACGGATGTTTCGTATTTATTTTCCTCAAAATTATGGAAATAGCCGGTCGAAAACAAGTCGGCTTGCTGCGGTTTGACTTCGGGATTGGCCGAAAACCAAATATCCAAAGGCGACGAGGATGCCGAATTGCTCGCCAACTGCATATATTGCACATTATGCGAATAATTGGCTTTGACGGACGATTCGCCGGTTATTTTATAAACCGCGCCGATACCCGGCTCCCAACCCGTATAAATGTGATGTATCGCACCAATATTTTGGAAAGCCGAAAAACGAAGTCCGTATTGCAGCGCCCATTTTTCCGACAGTTTTTGTTCGTTGGAAAGATAAAGTCCGTATTCCAACGCACGGCTTTGCGGCATTGTAATCGTAGTATCGCTTTGGAAAATACCGCCCACTGCAATTTTCCCCTGATTAAAGGTATGATGAATCACCGAAGCGCCGTAACTGATTTTCCATAAATCGTTGAGCGGCAAACGGAAATCGGCGCGAAACATCCCGTCGCGAATGCCCGAACGCCAATCGACTTTCATCGCCTCCAAAGTAGAACCCAATTGATAAGTATAATCGCTGAAATGGCCGCTGAATTTGCCGAAATGTTTTTCCGAAAAAACATGGCTCCACGTGAGCGCCGCGGCAGTATTTCCGTATTTGAAACTGCCGATGGTTACGCCCATATTGTCCAATCCGTTGTAAATGTTGAAATCGATTTTGTCCTTGCTCGAAAAACGGTGACTGAATTTTCCGTTCAAATCGTAGAAATATAAAGTAGCATTCCGCAAATCTTCGTTGGAAGCGAGAATGAGAAATAAATCGGCGTAGGTGCGGCGGGCGGCGGCTACCCAAGATGTTTTTTCACCAATCGGCCCTTCGAGCATCAAACGGCTCGAAATCAATCCGATGCCGCCGGTTCCTTGAATTTGTTCGGGCGCATGATCAATCGTATTCACTTCCAAAAGCGACGACAATCGTCCTCCGTGCCGAAACGGGAAATTGCCTTTGTACAATTCAATGTCGCTAATCACATCGTTGTTGAAAGCCGAAAAAAATCCCATCTGATGAATCGGATTATATATCGTGGTGTTGTCGAGGACTATCAAATTTTGGTCGGGTGATCCGCCGCGCACGCTGAAACCCGTACTTGTTTCGGAAATCGCCTGAACGCCGGGTAGCAGTTGCAGACTTTTCAGAATATCCACTTCGCCCATCATGGCCGGTAAACGGCGGATTTCGGTAATGCTCAATTTTTCCATTCCCATCGTAGGATTGGTTACATTTTCGTCTTTGCGGCGCGAAGTAACTACCAATTCCTCCAATTCTACGCGCCGGTTTTTATCGCCGGGAATCGAATCTTTTGCGGTTTGAGCCGCTACTTGATTGGGAATCAAAAAAAAACAAAACAATAATAACAATAAGGGAATGAATATTTTCCTCATAAATGCCTATTAATAAAAGCGCAAAGATAATTAAAAAAGTCGTAAGTTAAAAGTAAAAGACAGATAAGTAAAGTAAATTACGGAATTATAGTCAGTTACACATTCATCCGCTTTGTTCTGCACTTTGCCCAAAATGCATAAATGAGTGATGTTAAGCGAAAGTTACCTTACTTATCCGTTACCTGTTTTTGGCAGGGAATTCGATAGGAAATGAGTAACCAAAACATTCTCAGGGAGCATTTCACCGACAAAGATAAATGTTTTTACAGATAAATTGCAGCGAAGGCAAAAAAATAATCGAATTGCGATTTTCTTTCTGAGAATTACGGTATTTTGCTTCGTTTTGAATAACCCGGTTATTAATAATTTTACATTTAAAAACGAGTTATGGAAAATGAATTGAAGGTGTCATTCTACCTGAAAAAGAATGAAATGGATGACCAGGGGAAATGCCCTGTCATGGGACATATCAGAATCGGTAAAACGGAAGCGCCGTTCAGTGTTAAAAGAAAAGTGTTAATGTCACTCTGGGATACCCATTCCGGACGCACTATCGGAAAGAGCAGGGTAGCCGCGGATTTAAACAGGCGGTTGGACAGGATGAACGTGTCTATTCATGCCAATTACAAAGAACTTTCAAAGGTTAAAGATCGTGTTACTGCCGAACAAGTAAGAGCTGCTTCTTTGGGGATTGTTTCCCGAAAAGATACATTGGTCACCTATTTTTCCAATTATTTGGAAAAATACGAACAGAGAGTCGGTAAAGACAGGGCAGAAGGCTCATTCAAAACTCTAAAAAATTCATGGGAGCATTTCCAAGCACCTCTATTGCCACCAATGATTTTTTCAGTATGTTAGCTTCACCAAATTCGATTTCTTGCAATTTGTCATCGACAGTTTTCTTCAGTTTAGCAACAAAATTAATCATAGAATTGTTTTTTTGAATGACTGAATAGCAATTTTTATTTCGTATATACTTAATTTTTAATTATTTATTTTACCGAAAACTTATAAATACAAGTCTGCGTATAAACTTCTCCCGGATTCAGACGAGTTGTCGGAAAATTGGCATGATTGGGGCTGTCCGGATATTTCTGCGTTTCCAAGGCTACGGATTCTCTAAAATTCAAGGATGCTGCTAATTCGACTTCTTTTTCCGTTTGCCGGTCTATTACCCAATTATGGTCATAGCCCATCCCATTTTTTAATTGGATGTTTTCTTCGTTGATGCGTTTGCCGATGGTGGTCGGTGTTCTGAAATCAAAAGGTGTTCCCTTTACTGAAACGATTTCGCCGCTTGGAATCAATAAACTATCCACTTCTGTCACATTATCCACCGTCCAAACCACCCGATCAATACCGTTGATTCCTCCGTGCAAAGTGTTTCCGTTATTATTCAGCGGAAGTTGATACTCTGTTCCATCAATAGAAAATTGCCTTTTGGCTATCCTGTTTGCATAAGGGCCAACAGCTGCACCGAGGAAACGTTCGCCTTCGTTGTTTGTTCTTGTTTTTGCATCGTCGTGAATTTTTATACCCCGCACCGTTTTTGCAAGGCTTCCTCTTTTGCACTATTCCAATAATTACAATCCAATTCAAAAAAAGTGGATGTATAGGGAATCGTGAGGTTCGTCTTCAAAATCACCACATTAAACATCCGGCTGACTTCGTCCAAGCGGGTAATCAGTTTTTCATGAGGAAGAGGAGTTACCCTATTTCCAAGAAGCGTTTGCATCTGTTCGCGCAACAAGTCGGCGCCTTCGGCATCCTTATCATCCAAATACGTTAATTCCTTATCCTGATAAATAAGCGGTTTGATATGAGGCGCCTTTTCGATTTCGTTAAAAACGAAAGTCAACACATCCATACAGGATTCGTCGGTATAGAGGGTTTTTATCCCCTGCGCCGTCTGCAGGGGATAAGCCATATCAGTTACCACAATCCAATTCCGATGCCCCAACAAGGGCAATATTTCTTTCAATTCATCTTTCCAGTTCATTTCGTAACTTTTAGTTTTTAGTTTTTAACTTTTAGTTTATTTGATTTCTTCGTCACTAACGATGGCTACTTTTCCGCATTTGCCTTCCGCCATCAGGGCGTAAGCATCAGAAGCATTATCCAAGGTAAAGCGATGCGTTACCAAATCTTCGGGATGAATGTCCCAGCGTACAATCCGTTCCACCAATTCTTCCATCCGCCAGATGTTGGTTACCCACGAGCCGTAAATGGTTTTTTGTGCGTGGATAATGTCGGGGCTCGGATTAAACTCTACCGTGCCGCCTTCGCCGATAAATACGATGCTGCCCCATTTGCGGGTCGCGCGAATGGCTAATTGCCGTCCGTAAGTATTTCCCGAACAGTCCACTGCTTTTTCCACGCCGTTTCCTCCGGTTAATGCCAATACTTTGTCTAATGCGGCGGCATCCGAAAAGAAAGCATCATCAACCAATCCTTTTTCTTTGGCAAGGTCGATTCTTTCCTGTACGGTATCAACACCAATTACCAAGGTCGCGCCCATCGCTTTGGCAAGCATACACGAAGCCAATCCCACGGGACCTAATCCCACTACCAATACGGCATCGTTGCCACTGATACCGATTTTTTCCAAGCCTTCATAGACTGTTCCGAAACCGCAGGCAATCTGTGCGCCATCTGTATAGGTCAGTGAATCCGGCAGCAACACCAGGTCTTTTTCTTCGGCAAGCATGTATTCCGCCATGCCGCCGTCGCGTTGCCAACCGTAGGCGCGGCGGTATTCGCTCGTGCAGCTAATCATATAGCCCCGGCGGCAGTCGTTGCAAACGCCGCAACCCGAAATGTGATAGACCACCACGCGGTCGCCTTCCTTGAAACGCCGCAAGCCCGGACCGGCTTCCACGATTTGTCCGCAAGGCTCGTGTCCGCAAATTTTGCCTTGATAGCCTTCGGGACCTTTTCCTACGTGTTCGCGGTAAATGGCGCGGATGTCGCTACCGCAAATCGTGGACGATTTCATTTTTATTAATACTTCGCCGTGCCCTGCTATGGGGAGTTCGACTTCTTTAATCTCTACAGTACTGTTTCCCGGCAAGTATGCCGCTTTCATTGTTTTATTCATTGCTAATTATTTTTATTATTTCCATAAATCTTCCCACGTTGCTCCTTTCCAAGTAAATACCTGTCCTTTGATGAAACGGTTGTTTTTGTCGATTGCTTTGATGGCTTGCATTTCATCTGCCGTCAATGGATCTTCGACAGTTGCCCGCAGATTGCTCATAAACTTTTCTGGTTTTACGGAGAATGGGATGGGAATTTGTCCGTTTTGTACTGCCCATTTGATGCAGACTACTGCCGGATGTACGTTATGCGCTTGGGCTATTGCCACGATTACGGGGTCTTCGATGGGCACGGTGTCATCGGCTGTTTTGTCGCGTTCGGGGCGATTGGGCGAGCCTATCGGGCAGTAGCCGATGGCGATCATGCCGTTTTTGTTTACGAAATCGAACAACTCCGGTTGTTGGAAATGCGGGTGCATCTCCATTTCGTTACATGCCGGCTTGATGCGGCAATCGCAAAGCAGCAATTCCAATTTCGGAACGGTCATGTTGGATGTACCGATGTGGCGAACCAAACCTTCATCGACCAATTTTTCCATCGCCCGCCACGTTTGCATGTAATCTTCGTGGATGTAGGGCTTGGCATTGTCGTCGCGACTGTCAACGGTTACGCCCGGCGCATGATGGTTCGGAAAAGGCCAATGTACCAGATACAAGTCTAAGTAATCCAAGCGCAAGTCTTTCAGCGATTGACGTGCCGATTCGGCTACGCGATGGTGGCTGTCGTTCCACACTTTGGAAGTAATCCACAATTCTTCACGGGTAACAATACCTTCATTAATCACTTTGGCGATAGCTGCGCCGATTTCCTTTTCATTGCCGTAAACCGATGCACAGTCAATGTGACGGTAGCCCAAACGAATGGCTTGTTCCACTGCATTCGCAATAGTGGCGGCATCGTAATTGTCGGAGCCAAATGTTCCCAAGCCCACCGCAGGTATTTTTGCACCTGTGTAGAGTGTTTTTTGTACTACTTTTTCCGGATCAACCTGTAATACTTGATTTGTTAGCATAATATTCTATTATTTAATTAATTCTCAATTCTCAATTCTCAACTCTCAACTATTTTATGTCTTTTCCATCCGTAATATCCTACTACAATAAAGCAGACAAGCGGAACAATGTACGCCACCTGATAGATTGCCGGAAACGCATCCATAATGCGTCCGGTGAGCGGTGGCAGGATGACATTGCCGACGATTGCCATAACTAAAAATGCCGAGCCGCTTTTCGTTTTGGAGCCTAAACCTTTCAATGCCATCGAAAACTGGGTCGGATACATGATCGACATAAAGAACGAAACGCCCAGCATGGCATATAATCCAATCATTCCGCCGAATCCGATAATCACGCCGCATAACAGGATATTAATAATGGCATACACCACCAGCATGTTTTGCGGTTTGAATTTTACCATCAACAGCGTTCCTATCCAACGACCCAGCAAAAACGCCAGCATGTAATAACCAAAGAAAGTAATAGCTATACCTTCCTGTAATCCAACGTACTTGCAGGCATAAATCAGAAACATGGCGTTGATAGCGGTCTGACCGCCATTGTAGAAAAACTGTGCAATCACGCCCCAACGCAAATGGGAATGTTTGAAAACACTGAAATCAATGAGCTTTTCACCTTTCGTATTGCCTTCTTCTTTTTCTCCTTCCTTGATTTTAGGAAGATGTGAAAAGATAAAAACAACAGCGATTAATACCAATACACCGGCAAGTATCAGGTAAGGCAGTTTCATCGAATGGGTTTCCGCCTGTACAAATCCGTCCCAACCGCCGGGATAATCTGCCGGAATGGTGGAGCGGGTAAAGTTGTCTCCGCTCAATACCAGCCGGCTCAAAAACATCGCGGCAATGAAGGCGCCCAAACCGTTAAACGATTGCGCCAAAGTCAGGCGGCGGGAAGCCGTTTCTGGATTCCCCAATACCGTTACATACGGATTTGCCGCTGTTTCCAGGAAACACATTCCGGTAGCCACAATAAAGAAAATGGTAAGGTAGGCCCAATATTCCCGGATTTCGGCAGCAGGGAAGAACAGAAGTCCTCCCGCTGCCGCAATCAACAAACCTAAAACGATTCCTGCCTTATAACTGTACCGTTTCATAAACATGGCGATGGGTATCGGGAAAATAAAATAAGCCAGCCAATACGATGCTTCCGTCAGCGAAGCCTGAAAAGCCGACAACTCAAATGTTTTCATCAATTGCCGAATCATGGTCGGCAAGAGGTTGCTGCTGATTGCCCAGATAAAGAACAGGCTGAAAATCAGCGCCAAGGGGACGATGTATGTATTTTTATTTTTCATTTTTCATTTTTAATATTATAAATTCATAAAACTCTGTTTGTTACACAAAAAAAGCGTGTAAAACTTTGATGTTTGTTTACACGCTTTTTAATTGTCTTGAACCTTGATTTTTACAAGATTTTCTTGATTGCCAAGATTATTATTTTTCTATATCTTCTTTTTTAATGTCTGTAATAAATTTTTCTATTGTTTTGGCAGTAATAGAATCTTGTTCTCCTTTGTTGTAAATAGAAAGCAAATACAAAGATTCTTCCACAATCTTTATGTACGTTATTAGTCTTGCCCCACTTCGTTTACCTTTTCCCTTTGATTGAATGGATAAACGTATCTTGTGTACATTGTTTCCCAAATCTGTTCCCAGAAAAGGATTCTCTTCTAATTTTTCAATCAAAGAGGTTATTTCGATTTTTAAGGAAGGATATTTCTTGACAAGGCGTTTTAATTCTTTGTCAAAATTCGGTATGGTTACTATATTATAGTTCATAAAGAAGCTCCCGTGCCGGACGAGCTTTAAGTTTTCCCTGCATGACTAAATTCAATTCTTTAAACCCTTGTTTTAAATTCATCTCAATATCTTTTTCGGAATCTTCTTCAAACGCTATATCTTCTTCTGATTTGTAGTTTACAAAATCAAAGCGTTTCAAAAGTTCCATAAAAAACGGATATTGATTGTCCGTTACTTGTACTGTTAATTGTTTCATGACTCAGAACTATTAATTTACGGTGTAAAGATAAACAAATTAATTGAATCAAGAATTAAGCGTGTAAACAAAATGTCAAAGAACGAGAAAAAACTTTTATATTTTTTTCAAAACATTATTAACCTCCGTGTTTTAAAGTTTCGTTTGAAGCTTCCGATTCCAACTGTTCGCCCACTTTTTTGTCAAAACTTATTTTGAACGAGTATGCATAATCACAGGGTTTTGTTTGGGGGAAAGAGAGTTTCAAACCGTTATCGGTCTGTTGCCATTCAATTTTTTCATCCGATCCTAACAGTTGGACATTCAGGATTTTTGCATCGGCAATCGCCTTTTTGTCTAACGATTGAATGATGGTTCCTTTATCATCCCAATTCAAGACAATGGCATAAAAATCATTTCCTTTGGTAGTGAAACGAATGTCCTTTGCAGTATAAGGAATAGCCTCATTATCGGTAAATGTACCGGCGGTGGACCGGGTATCGCCTTCACCGAATTTTTTCCATGGACGTGTGCCGTATATCGCTTCGCCATTTATTTTCAACCATTGGCCGATTGACAGCAAAATGTTGGTTTGCTCTTCGGTGATGGTTCCATCTGCTCTCGGACCGATATTCAACAACAGATTTCCGTTTTTGCTGACAATATCCACCAAGTCGTGGACGATTTGTCCGGGCGTTTTGTTTTCTTCCCCGTCAATGTAGCTCCACGATTTTTTGCCTGCGGAAGTGTCCGTTTGCCATGGAAATTTCATCATCTTATCCGATTTGCCACGTTCCATATCCCATACCTGCACATTGGTCGGATAGCCCTGTTTGGTATTGACCACCACCTGTTCGTTCCAGTCCAAAGCATTATTATAATAGTATGCCATGAATTTGTTGAAATACGGCATCAGTGTCGCATTGTTGACCGTCCAGTCAAACCAGATTAGTTTCGGCTGATATTTGTTGATAAGTTCATAAGTGCGCGTCAGCCATTCCCTTGCTACGGCATCGGTTTGGGTGTTGTCCGGTTTGAGTCTGCCGCCGTAAAGGGTAATCGTTGTATCCTGCACATCCGAAGGGAAATCCATGCCGCCGTTGTAGAACCATGCATTTTCCGCGCGGTGGGTGGACAAGCCGAAAACGAGGTCTTCTTTTTCCAACGCCGCTTTCAATAAACCGATAATGTCTTTTTTCGGCCCCATTTTAACAGAGTTCCATTCGTTTAAATCGCTGTCGTACATGGAAAATCCATCGTGATGTTCGGCAACAGGCACGATGTATTTTGCGCCGGATGCTTTGAACAACGCCGCCCATTCGGCAGCATCGAATTTTTCGGCTTTGAACATCGGGATAAAATCCTTATACCCAAACTTGGTATGTTCGCCATAGGTTTCCAAGTGATGCTTGTACTCCGGCGAATCCTTCCGGTACATGTTGCGCGGATACCACTCGTTGCCAAATGCCGGAACCGCATATACGCCCCAATGGATGAAAATACCGAACTTGGCGTCGCAAAACCATTCGGGAAATTGGTAGTTTTCCGCGAGGTTGTCCCAATCGGATTGAAACACTTCGGTGCCTTTGGAAGAGGCGACCGAGTCAATGTTTATCGCAGGTTTCTCATTGTTTTTGCAAGAAACAGCGAAACATAAAAAGAATAGAATAATAGCTGAATTTCTCATTTGTTAATTAAATTTTATTTTGTCATTCTGTTATAACTATGGTTCACTTCGGATAGAAAAGCGATACCATTGCCACCCACACAAAAGATGTTGCAATTGGTTATCTGCACTTTATCGGCATAGTTCACTTGAATCATGCTTTCCACTTCCACACCATATCGAGGCTGTACGGCTTGGGTAGCGACCATTCCCTTGATACCCGGCGCAGTCCAATTGCTGTATGCCAGCTCAATGTTCCGCACGGAAACATTTTGTACCGGCATATCGACTGTTCCTTCGATGCTGAACAACCGGTTCATCGCCGGATAAATGACTTCCACCTGTTTAATATCTTCCCCTGATTGAGGTTTATAATATAGCCACCGGGTCTGCTTGTCAAAATACCATTCCCGTTCGGCATCCAGGAAATCGAGGGAATTTTCCCAGTAATACGGTACCTCTTTTTCACCCCAATCGGAAGTGCGTAAACTGCCGGTAACGAGGGTTTGATCTCCTTGTTCTTCTACTGCGTTTATTTTCAGCCGGCATTGATACCAGTGTTGATTCAGTACGATTTCCACCTCTTGCAGATTACTCCAATGCTTATATTCCGATGATTTGATTTTTAGCATAGCATCGTTGTCGTTATTGGTAAGTGTTTGAATGCGCCAATAAGGACCATAATCGGTATCATTATCGCGGTTCGGGTGGCGGGCACGAATGGCAGGTTGCCCGTTCACGTACAACTGCCGAAAATCTGCACCTTCAGGCAATTGAGCCTTATATATTCCTTTGCCGGCTTTCTTCCATCCGGTTACCTGCCTGCCTCCGGAAAGAATAGCCTTCCCGTCTTTGGCACAAGAATCCGTGACTAAACCAACGAAAGAGAGCGTATCTTTGGGACTGCCTGCCATTTCATTGTCAACAACAACAGGAATATCCAATGAATAAACACCGCTTTTTAGTCTCACCTGAATGTTTCGTTCTCCACTGCGACGCAGAGCAATTATCCTATCTTTCAGTGAATTACCTGACAAACTTCCGGGTGTATCCTCGCTAAATTCGACTCCACTGCTTTTAGGTGCAACCCATAATGTGGTCTGTGCAAATGCCTGAAAACATATACTCAATATTGCCGACAGCAATAAGATTTTATAAATGATTCTTCTCATTTGTTATTCACTGTTACTTATTTCATTAATTTAATGTGTTTATAGTTGTCTTCCAAACCTGAAGCATTCACAATCGCCTGCGCTGCCGAAATTTTCGACCAATCGGCATCCGGTATCAGGATACTGTTTTTAACAGTAATGTTGCGGTCGGTACGCTGCACACCGTTATCCGGTTTATTATCGAATATTACATTGTTGTGATATTCTTTTGTTCCGCCGTCCATGGGACCGGTATAGAGGAGGTCGGTAGCGTATGTATTTTCAACGTGAATATTTAGAATCGTCCATTCACGAAGCGGGGAGTCGTTGATATATACATGCCCCAAATTATAGTGTCCCTTTTTTTTGCGTCCGTCCACCACATTGTTTTTGGCGCTGAAATGCGTTATACCGTTATCAAAATACAATCCGCAAGCGCCTCCCAGATAGACCATGTAATTACCGTTCATTGTTGAAAGCGGATAGCCGGTTTCATCCACATCCGTTACGTCGTGTACGCCGAGGACATACAGTCCCGAGCCGTCGTAGAGCAACGTGTTTGCCTTGACATTGAGCAGGCGGTTGTTGTCGATATGAATTTCGCGCATCACGCTTTTCTCGGTCTGCCAACCCCAACCTACGTTAATCGCATCATGCTCCGATCCGTTCACTTCGTTGTGACGGATATAAATCTCCATGCAGTATCCGCCGGCAATCGCAGTCGTGCCCAGATAGGTTTTGCCGCAGGCTTCAAAATAATTGTTTTCAATGTATATCTGCTGTGTGATTTCTTCGCGATTAACAGGCTCATACGACTGCATTTTGCCTATATTTTTTGCCTTCTCGGAACGTTGCCCGAATGATACAGCCGACCCGCCAATATCGGCAAAAGCATTCCCTATTATCTGGATATTTTTTGTTCCCTGATAACAGTCCAGAGCTGTAGAAGCCATATTCCGGATGGTATTGCCTTCAAAAGTGATATTTTCCGCCCATTCCAGAAGGATAGCCGATTGGGGGCGTTCCATCCAATCTTCCTTGCCGATATTGTATTGTCCGTTTTGTTGGTCAACATAACCGTTTTTGGAAGGGATTGTCCAGTTGGAACCTTCGATGGTGAGGTTTCTGAAAGCGATATTTTTCACGCGCTTGTTTTTCGATACGGTACTTTCTGCACCTTTTATTTCAAACAGACATTTCGCCTTTCCCGGATATTCGATTGTTAATGTATTAATATTTGTCCCGTTTGTTGGTTTGTAATACAGATAGCCATCCTTCTGATTGTAATACCACTCATTAGGAGCGTCTAACAAGGCAAGCGAATTTTCGAGCCAGTGGGGTTGTTCCGTAAAGACACGAGGCCATCCACGGTTTAGAAAATTCGTTTCCGCATCCGCATTGAGCCGGAAATATACAGTATTTACCTGATTCCCTTTTATTTCCGAAGTCTCGTAACCGATATCCGTGATTTGCCCAATGGACAACGCCCATTCTTGAATCATAAACATTTCCACAGATCCTAAATCGGCTTTGAGTGGGTCTGTGATTGACCGGTTCATATAATTTTTAGCGGCGGTATTCGAATGGAGTTCAAAGTAAAAATGCGCCTGACCCTTGTCTTTCGTGTATTTGTCAAGTTCAATAATATCTTTGTCCGCACCTTTTCCCGAAATATTCGGATACCTTGCCCGTATAGCCGATTGATTATTGACATACAATTCACGGAACAATTTGCCTGCTCCGATGTTTGTTCTGTATATGCCGTCGCGATAAATCTCCCATTCACCGGCAACCACTTCCTTGCCCGACAGCACTACACCATCTTCAATTCCATCGAAGCATAATTCGCCATACCTGGTAAGCGCCGGATTAAGATGAATGGTTTCCTCTATTTTATAAGTTCCGGCTTTCAACAGTATGGCAATTCCTTTCTTTCCATTGTAATTGGAAGGATTGGCTGTAATTTGTTCAATCCTTTCAATCGCTTTCCCAATCGTTTTAAAAGGTTTACTTTGATTTCCTACAGCATTATCATTGCCTGAAACACTTACATATACTTTGATGTAATCGTTGTATAAACTTTCTCTGCCGGTATTTTTACCGGATGCCGTATTAATATCGATTTCTAAAGCCTCCCTAATATCAGCAGATGATGTTCCAAGCAGAAACCGGTAGTTGCCTGCATCGGTTATCCATGATTTGGCTGTTTCATCGTAAGATGCCAAATCGTTCGTTTTCACGCTGAGCTTGATGGTCTGTGTTTCACCGGGAGCAAGCTCTTTTGTTTTAGAGAATGCTTTCAATTCTTTAGCCGGTTTGGATAAGAATTGGTTTTTCGGAGCCGCCACATATAGTTCCACCACTTCTTTTCCCGCTATGTTTCCGGTATTTTTAACGGTAACGCTAATGGTGATTGTGCCGTTGGCATTACTGATTTGAGCATTGGTATATTGGAAAGTGGTGTATGAAAGCCCATAACCAAATGGAAAGGAAACTGTTTTATTGTAAGTATCGTAGTAGCGGTAACCTACAAAAATATCTTCCCCGTAAACAGTATAGTCCACATTGGGTATCCATTCGGCAGGATTTACGGGTTTCGTGCGTCCGCCTATCATGCTGCTTTTCTCAGGTGTATAATTCGATGGAAAATTGACTGACGGCACATCTTGATAATTCAAGGGGAAGGTGGTTGCCAATTTACCGGATGGATTTACTTTTCCGGTCAGAATATCCGCTACGGCATTGCCGCCTTCCTGTCCGGCTTGCCACGCCAACAGAATGGCATCGGGCTGCGATTTCCAGGAAGCGGTTTCGATAACGCCGCAAATATTCAGAATGACAATGACCTTTTTGCCCTTTTCGTGAAAAGCCTTACAGGTCTGATGGATGAGACTTTGTTCTTCGGCGGTCAGATTGAAATCATTGTCCACCTTGCGGTCGTAAAATTCGCCGGAACTGCGTCCTATGGTAATGAAAGCGACGTCTGACTTTTGGGCGAGAGAGGAAAGTTCCGCCTCACCGGGAATCCACTCTTTAATGCGTTGGGATAGAAATACGGTAAACGGATTGTCCGGGTCGGATTTGAATTTGGCTTTTTCTTCGGCAATATAGGTTTCGTATTTTTGTTTCAAATCATCATTCAGCATGTATTTATTGTTCTTCAAACCGTCGGTCAGCGAAACGTTATAGGCTTTGTTAACGTCACCGCTGCCTTTTCCGCCGGAAATAAAATTGTATGAAGTAACGCCAAAGGCAGCCACTTTTTTCACCGATTTATTAAGAGGAAGGGCTTTCCCTTCGTTCTTGAGGAGAACCATTCCTTCGGCAGCCGATTGACGGGCAACCGTTGCATGTGCTTTCAAATCGGGTTTATTTGAAAAACGGTATCCTTTGAATCGTGGGGAAGCCAGGATAAGATTAAGAATACGGCGCACATCGGTATCCAAATAGGACTCGTGAAGCGAGCCGTCACGAACGGCTTGGATGATGGCTTCTTTTTGGTCGAGACGTCCGGGCATCAATAAATCGTTGCCGGCATAGATTTGCAGCGGTGCGGTTTTTCCTCCGAACCAGTCGCTCATGACTACTCCCTTAAAACCCCATTCGTTGCGTAATACATTCGTTAATATCTCCCTGTCTTCGGAAGTATAAACGCCGTTAACAAGATTGTAGGAGGTCATCAACGTCCATGGATTGGATTCTTTGACGGCTATTTCAAAGCCCTTTAAATAGATTTCGCGTAAGGCGCGTTGACTAATCAGGGCATCGTTGCCAAAGCGATTGATTTCCTGACTGTTCGCAAAAAAATGTTTGATACTCGTTCCTACCCCGTTCGACTGAACACCCCGCACAATAGCGGCGGTTGTTTTTCCGCTTATCAAAGGATCTTCGGAATAGTATTCAAAATTACGTCCGCAAAGTGGATTCCGGTGAATATTCAGCGCGGGAGCAAGCAAAACATCCGCGCCGTATTCAAGCACTTCGTTACCGATGGCTTTGCCTACATTTTCGACCAACTCCGTATTCCATGTGGAAGCTAAAAGGGTTGCTACCGGAAAAGCGGTGCAATAGTAGGTATTTTTATCGTCCTTGCGCGTGGGAGAAATCCGAAGTCCGGCAGGTCCATCGGCTAATACGATGGGCGGAATGCCCAGGCGTTCGATTGGGAAAGTAGTACCCGCTGCACCCGGAACGAGTTTGTCGGTAAAACCGACCACGCCGCTGTCACTCCCAAATTCAGGCATCACCGAACCGATTACCAACGATGCTTTTTCTTCCAAGGTCATTGCCTCGATTACTTCATCTACTGATGCTTTACCTAACTGTGGCGGCTGTTGCGCCATTGCCGTTTCGGACAATAGTATGCCAAATAAAATTATTGCTGCCTTTTTCATTTTCATTTTTATCTTAATTGTAAAATACTATAATAGAGTAACCTTACGAAATTTTACTGCTTGACAAATTCAAACTTATCAAAAGTCGGCCCATCGGTGGTAAATAGAATACTGACAACGTGAACTCCGGCAAGTAGTTCTATTTCTGCCGTTTGCGTTAATTTTACCACAGCCCAACCGGTGTTGGGTACATTGATTGTTCCCTTATTTACACCGTCTATCAATATGTCAATTACCTTAGCTGCATCAGATCCTATCCAGAAAGAAAACACATACGTACCTGCTGCCGGAGCGTTTATCGTATAATTCACCCATTCGCCAGCACCGTTATAGCCTATACCCAAACCTCCGCCGACAGCATACAAATCAACTTGCTCATCATCTCCTGACCTGTAACCGGTCCAATTGATGTTTGCATCTGTTTCATGGAAACCGACACCTTCTCCGCCAAAATCAAAATCTTCAGCTTCCACTATGCCGGGAGCATGAGGTATGCCTGTGGGATAAGCCAACGATTGAATTGCCTGCGATTCGTCAGTAAACTTAATGCTAACTATATTCGCTACAGTCAAAGAATAAAAAACGGCATTATCCTTGTAAAAATTCAACAAAGCCGGAGTTTCGCCTTCCACAACAACACTATCTACAAGATTACCGGCAATCTTGAACATCGGTTCATTAGCAGGGTAAACATAATAAAAATCCCCTTCGGAAGGAACCGTCAACGTCAATACGCCTACCGACATTTGTGTTCCTGCATTTGCAATGATAGCGGGGGCTTCCGAGTCATTGTTGCGAATCGTATTGTCGTGAGCGTTAATAGCCGAACCTTTGTCGCTCTGCTGACCCACCTTGCCTTCCGATTGTATCACATTGTTTTCTACCGTAATCCAAGCGCTATAGTCGTCTAAAAAGACGGCATGCTTAATTCTATCAGGGAACCACGGTACACGAGGAATATCATGTATCCAGTTCTCTGTAATTTGCGCACCCGGCATAACAGCCGAGGTATAGATGCCGCTACCGTCCGGATGCAGCCATACCAAATCATGGACGTTGTTGGCACGAATCAAATTATCGTTCAAGATTTCAGCAGGGTTGGCTTTGCCAATCTGCATTCCACTGAATCGAGAGTAGCGAATTTCATTGTGCTCTACCGTCAAGCGAGCAACAGAGGCTCCAAACAAACTGTATCCGTTAACGTAATTCATTCCAAAGTTTTCGATAAGATTGTGTGTTATCCGGTTGTCGGTGCAAAGCAAGGCTTCCGGTCTTACACCATGATACACATTTGAATTTATATCCGCATCTATGACGATGCCGTTGGCGGCAATCTGGTCGAGATGGCAAGCCGTGATTTCACTGTCTTTTACCCCTGCGTCAAAGACAATACCATTGCCTCCTGCGCCGATAATATTACAATTGACTATACGCACGTTGCGAGCATTGCCGATCCGGAGCATGGTTGCTACAGAAATATCCCCATTCATCGGTATCGCGCCTTGATTAAATCGTGCTCCCTGAGTGTTCGGCTGCGCCCAATTGCCATACTTAAATTCAATATTTTCCAAGTAAACATTTTGTACGGGAGTTGTTTCTGTTCCTGCTATGGTAAATAGTCTGTCCATAACAGGATAGGTTATCTCTATTTGATTTATATCTTCATTAGCACGAGGTTTGTAGTACAAGTATCGGGTTTGTTTGTCGAAATACCATTCGCTTTCTACATCCAAAAAATCGAGGGAGTTTTCCCAGAAGTACAACAAATCGGTTGTACCCCAACCAATACCCGGCAATCCCGTGTTGATAGAAACGATAGCGTTTGCCCCTTGTTTTTCAAATGAATTTACCTTTGCCCGGCTGTGCGCCCAATCTTGATGTATTACCATTTCCACATTGTTGTACATCGTACTCCATTCTTGGATTTCCGATGCGGCAATAAGCATCTTGGTGTTGTCGTTGTTGTAAAAATATTTAATCTTCCAATAAGGACCGTAGTTGGTGTCGTTGTCGCGATTGGGGTGACGAGCACGTATAGCCATTTTCCCGTTTACATAGAGTTGTCGGAAATCTACACCTGTGGGTAATTGCGCCTTGTATATGCCATTACCGGCATCTTGCCAATCGGTTACTTGTTTGCCGCCCGATATGACAGCCTTTCCATCGTTGGTGTTTGGATTCGTAGCAATACCAATGAAAGCGAGCGTGTCCGCAACACTGCCTGCCATCGCTTCGGACACCGCAACAGGAGTGTTCAATGCGTAAACGCCCTCTTTTAGTATTACTTTAATGTTATGCTCTCCGCTATTGCGCAGGGCTATGATTTTGTAACGCAAGGAAGTTCCATCCAAATTACCCGGATTTTTTTCGCTAAATGCGGATCCGCTGCCGGAAGGGGAAACCCAGAGTTGTGTCTGTGCCGAAATAGTTCCGGTAAACAGGAGAAACGCTACTATTACAACTATTCTTTTCATTATATTTTTATTAATTCTAACAAATATACATCGGTTTGTATTAGGAACTCATTGCTTTATCAATTTGCTACTATATATCGTATTGTTTGCCGAAATACGCACTACATAAGTACCCGGTCTCAAGGAGGAAACATTCACTTCGCCTGTTTCAAAATTGGTTGAAAGTACTTCTTTTCCAAGCAAATCATAGACGGAAATCAGACCGCGTTGAACATTCAAATGTAAAATATCGCTTGCCGGATTCGGATAAAAAAGCATTTCGCCGGCGGTTGAGCCAATCTCCTTAATACCGGTAGGAGGCATAGTTGCGGGACCTAATTCAGCTACTTCTCCCGGAGTTAACACCCTGTTTCCCCAGAAAGCAAAACCGGCGCAATCAATATCCGTTTCTTCTCCATCTTCATCTGTAAAAATACAAAATTCATTGGCTAAGGAAAGTCGTCCGTCTTTGGCGGTAGCCGCTCCACTTGAATGGAGAATTAAATTTCCGTTTGCATAAATATTATAGTCCCCATTTTCGACAGAGCCATCCAATGTTACTATTATCCGATACCATTGATCGAGGTTCAATGTTTCGTGAGAAGATCCGGTCGCCGATACTCCTACGGTTCCACTACTCCTGATAAAAATATCTCCATCATCGGTATTCGCCGGATTGGTTTGTAAAAGGGCATACCACACACCCGATGTGCGTATTTGTACATCAAAAAGAAGGGAGTAAGTATTTAATCTTGTTCCGCCATCAGAAGCACCTGTGGTATTTAATACTTTAACATGTTTATCCTTAGCAATAGTAACCGCATTTTTACCGGCGTAGGGACCTTCGCAGGAGCCTGTCGGCGGCTCTCCCGGTGTGCCAAGCGTACGATTACCGGTCTTATCGAAAAACAACAAAGCAGAAGAACCTATGGTTGGAGCCGTATAATCTTCCTGATTATCAAATGAATAAAACAGTGTCGGGTCATAATTTGCTATCGGGGCAGGGACAACGTAATCACGTATGACATCTACCGTATAGGATTTAGTCGTTCCATCTTGCGCCATCACAGTGATTGTAACCGGATTATTCCCTTCTGCCAGCCGCTTTTCGAGCGGATTATTCAGAATGACGGCACTACAGTCGTTTGTAATTCCCGATAGATGGATTTTTTGAATGTCACTGTTTACGCGCAGCGTATAATCAAGCGTATTCGTATTAAATGCCGGTGTGAGTGTTCCCGCATCATAAACGATGTCGCTTAAACCGGCGTCGCTTGATTGGGCAGCCGATGTAACTACGCCGGGAAATATTTTTGGTCCGGCGGCTGCCATAATAGCGGCATCTTGCGATTCGTTGTTACTGATATGGTTGTCGTGCGCATTTCTGTCCGGACCGACACCATCCTGCTCGTATACTTTTCGTACACCACCGAAGAGGGAATTAAAAACGTTATTCTCTACGGTAATATCCGAACTGTGGTCATCCAACATTACGGCTTGTGCCGGCGACCCGCCTACCCAAGGACCGCGTTCCATATCGTGTACCCAATTTTCATAAATCCGGGTGCCGGGTTGGTAGCCCATCGTATAGATACCGCCGCCATCGTTGTGCAGCCACATCACGTGATGTATGTTGTTGTAACGTATCAAATTGTCGTGCAACTCATCATTTCCGTTGTTGATTTGCAAACCCGAATAGCGACCGTAGCGAATTTCATTGTTTTCTATCGTCAGTCTATCCACCTTAAAAGCGGCGATGCTAAGCGCATTGGTATAATTCATGCCGAAATTTTCGATGAGGTTGTTGGCAATCCTGTTATTGGTGCAAAGTCTTTCTGCACTTTGTTGAGTGGCTCTATACGTGTCTATGACAATGCCGTTGGCACAGATTTGGTCAAACCGGCATGCCTCAATCACACTGTTTTTCACTCCGGTGGCAAACGTAATGCCATCGCCGCCTGCACCGATGATATTACAGTTGAAAAAAACTACATGATGAGCATAGTTGATTTGCGCTAATGTTTCCACTTTTTGTCCGTCCAGCGGTTGCACTGCCTGATTGGAACGAATACCGTTAATACTCGGCACCGTCCAGTTGCTGTATATAAATTCGATGTTTTGGACCGTAACGTTTTGCACGGGCTTAGTCGCCGTTCCTTCTATGTTGAGCAATCTGTCCATGTTGGGATAAATCACCTCTATCAGGTTTATATCTTCTCCGAGGCGAGGCTTATAGTACAATTCTTGGGTGCTTGGGTCGAGATACCATTCGTCGTCGGCATCCAAAAAATCGGGGGAATTTTCCCAAAAGTACGGTAAATTGGTGGTGCCCCAATAGGTAAGAGGAGAACGGATGTTAACGAGGGTATTATTACCCTGCTGCTCAAACGAATTGACCATGGTTCTGTTGTGCACCCAATCCTGATGTATGACCATTTCAATCTTATTCATATTGCGCCACTGCCGGATTTCCGAGGAATTAATGACCATATATGCGTTGCTCGTTCCAAAATTTTTGACGAACCAATAGGGACCGTAGTCGGTGTCATTTTCGCGGTTGGGATGCCGCGCCCGGATAGCCATTTTGCCATCGACATACAATTGCCGGAATGCGGCGCCTGCGGGCAGTTGCGCCTTATAGATGCCATTGCCGGCGGATTGCCAGCCTGTCACTTTTCGTCCTCCGGAAATAATGGCTTTGCCCTCGTTTGAGCAGGGATTGGAAGAAATGCCGGTAAAGGTAAGCGTATGCGTATAGTTTCCGGCCATCTCATTATCCACCGTAACAGGCGCAGTTAGAGAATAAGTTCCTTCTTTCAACAAAACGCGAATATCTTGTACCCCTTCATTTCTAAGGGTTTTGATTTTTTGTTTTAGATTTCCACCTGTCAAACTGCCCGGATTTGCTTCGCTGAAAGTAGATCCGTTTCCATCGGGCGATACCCAGATACTTACTTGTGCCGATACTTGACAGGTCAGTAAGATTAAAAACAAGTTTGCTATAATTTTTTTCATTGTTGATATATTATTATTTGTTACTTGAAAATCTAAAATAAATTTTCTCATATTTTTATTAATTCTACTAAATAGACATCGTTTGTACGAAGAGGAAGGACGGTTTCAAACTTGCCGTCCGCACCGATGGTAATAATATCTTTTTTGTACAGAACATTATCGCCGATTCCTTTCAGATAACTTTCTTGAGCCGTGCTCAGTTCCACCGGCAATCCCATCTTGTAATAGGCTGTAAAGACATCACCTTTTTCAAAACCGACCGATGAAATTGTACAAACATAGTTTCCCGGTGTCACATTTTGCAACAATATTTTTAATTCACCTTTCTTTTCTGAAGGCAGCAATTGCCTGTAAAATACCTGATTCGACTTCTTGCCCTGTTGCAGCAATTCAAAATTCCAAGCCAATATTTGTACCGAACCGCCTTTACTTTTGCAAACCCACGAAGCTGTATCCGTATTTTGCAGTTCCGTTTCTCCCATTCGATTCAAAAAATCATATACATGGAATGCCGGTTTTTTGATACCATGTTCGTTCAACATGCCGAAACCACCGTGAAAAGCACTTGGTGGAGGTCCTCCTTCTTCAAAAATATCGGTAAATGCCCAGAAAGACATGGAATTGGCTGTCTTCTCAGTGTTTTTAAGGACATAAAGCATATAGGGTGCTTGTTGGTAAGTATCGTGAACGGGGTCATTGAAAGAATAAGAAGTATTCCATTCGGTACAATGCAACTCAAGGGATTTGCCCGATTCGACAATCAGATTGCGAACGTAGGCTACATTAGTCGGCATCCACTGAAAATTTCGTCCCATAAACAATTGATATTTACCAAATTCATCCAAATTTCCTTCTACACCGTAATTATGAGAGGAAATAAAATCAACGGGCACATTGTTCGTTTGGCAGTAGTTAATAAATCCCGGAATCCATGATTTGCCTGCCGAAGCCGGTCCTCCTACACGATAGGCAGGATTGACGGCTTTGATTGCTTTTGCCGCAGTAGCATACATTTGATGGTATTCATCTTCCGTTCCTGTAAAAAAATCTTTCAAATCCGGTTCGTTCCAGACTTCAAAATACCACGTTTTTATTTCTTCCTCGCCGTAGCGTTCCGTAAAGTGCTGCGCCAATGAATTTATCAATCGTTCCCATTCCTCATAGTCAGCCGGAGGCGAGGTGTTTCCTTTCCACCACATAATGGTTTTATCGTTGCTTTTGAGCGGTGTTGGCATGAAACTGAGTTCTACAAACGGCTTGATTCCCACACTGAGCAAGAAATCGTACAAGACGTCGATATAATGAAAGTTATAGATGATTTTGCCGTCTTTAACGGAACAAACGCCCATTTCGTCGTTCAACAATCCATGGAAACGTATATACCTGAAATCACAATGTTGTTTAACCAAACGAAGGTGTTCCTGCCAGTCGGCTCGCAAGCCTTCGGAGGCGCGTCCTGCACCGACACATTCGTTATACACTTTCTTTCTCAAACCGGCCTCTTTATTCAGGTCGGCGGAAATAGTGCGCTGTTGCGCATGAAACGGAATTGCCACACACAGTAGCACTCCTGCAAAAAATAACATTCTGACTTTTTGTAACATATTTTTAAAATTTAAACTTTTTAACATTGTTACACAAAAAAAGCGTGTAAACTTTGATGTTTGTTTACACGCTTAATTAATTGAGGATGGATGATTTAAGAATTTACCCAGCGACTTAATGTTCGTTCCGTCCGGCTAAATTCTGCTCCGATTTTTACAATTTTCCGTTCACCGGCACTGTAAGGGATAAGATAACTTTTGTCATCAATTTGTTGGAGTGCATCTTCAGCGGAGGCATTTTCAGATAGTTTAAATTCAAACACATAAACGGTATCTTTCAACCAAACCACAGCATCGGAACTCCCAACGGCGCTTTTTACTTCGGTTTGTACAAATTGCCCCATCAATTTGAGAAGTAAATAAAAAACGGTTTGATAATCTTTTTCCGTTTTGTTGTTTAAATCGTAAGGGATGGAAGCAAAAAATGCCCGAAGCCGATTCATAAAACCATCCACATTGGCTGCCATTAAATCTCTCACAAAAATATCAGACCTGAAATCCGAATTTTGAGTCCAAGGGGAATATATGAGTTGCAATTCATTCAAAAAACCATATTTCACTTCCTCATTTGGAAAGCCCAAAACGTAAGTGTTAAACATTTGTTCATATTCTTTAATAGTCAGATATCCTGTTTGATAGAGCAACGGAAGCGGATTTGTATCTCCGGCACGATAATCGGCAATCGCGGGCGCTGCAATAGTAACATTGTTCTCAAGATCGGGAATATCGAAATTGGCTTCTTTGAGCATCTTGACAAGAAAAGTCGGCGTTCCGGTTGAAAACCAGTAATAACGCAAAGCGTTTTTTGCAAAAGTATTCAGCAAACTGAAAGGGTTATACATTCCCTCTGTATTTTCGCAAAAATGATAGCCGTCGTACCGTTTCTTGAGTTCTGAGAGTATTTCCTCGTAACTCATCTTTTGCTTTTCGGCTAATGTTCGTATTTCCGGCTCAAAATTATCAATCAATTCGGATTGCGAAATGCCGCATATTCCTGCGAATTTTTCATCCATGCTAATATCCTGCAACTGATTCAATTGACTGAAAATGCTTACTTTGGAAAATTTGGTAATTCCGGTTAGCAGCAGAAAGCGCAAATAGGGGTCTGCCGTTTTGAGCACGCCATAAAAACCGCTCAATGCCTCACGAATTTGTTCGTGAAGTTCGGGCTTATCTAACGTACTTGTGAGCGGTTTATCATATTCATCGATCAATACAACTACTCGCTTGCCTGTTTTTTCATAAGCGCGATGCATCAAACCCTCCAAACGGGTAGAAAATGCTTTTTCGGAAGCATTGGCGCCCCAAACTTCTTCTATTCGCGATAATAATGCTTCAAGCGCATTTTCAAGGTCGACGAATTTTGTGTAACTGTTAATATTCAAATCCAAATGAAAAACCGGATATTCTATCCAATCTTTTTCCAAACCGGCGATAGCCAGCCCTTCAAAAAGTTCTTTCTTGCCTTGAAAATAGGCTTTTAGCGTGGAAAGAAAAAGACTTTTCCCAAACCGGCGCGGACGACCTAAAAAGTAGGGACGCCCCTCATTGGCTATCCGGTAAACGTATGCTGTTTTATCAACATATAAAAAGTTGTCCTTGCGTAAACTTTCAAAATCCTGAATACCTATCGGTAATTTTCTGCTGAAATCCATATTGTTTAGTTTAATGACTTTGCAAAGATAAGCATATTAATGGATCACCGGCAAAAACATGTGTTTGTGCGAAAAGGCGCATAGCGCCAATATCCTTGTAGCCGTGTGCGTAAGCGCACGGTAATAAGGGCATAAACAAATCCAGAGCTGCGTAGCTGCGACATATTTTGCTTGCTATTTATTGCAATCCTGACCACACGCATATATTAATCGGTTTACATCCATCTATTTCCGTATCGGAATTAGTAAATAAAATCAAAGCAAATTCATCTCGATTCTATCATAAAAATTTAGAA
>BNWW01000033.1 GCA_025999115.1 Bacteroidia bacterium | reverse complement strand
CCGGTTTATCCCGGAGGATGGTATCCAAATCTATTTCTACGTTATTCGCCGGAACATAAACGGTCGTTTCCCCTTTGGTCGTTACCTGTGAATAATTGCTTTTGAAGGTGATATTCAGGGAGGTGGCCAGGGTAAAGTAAACGGTACGCGATTGCATATCAGACGAGGCCAGGATGGTCAGGGTGGAGCCGCTCGCAGTTACATTGCTGCCGCCGCCGCTCACTGCGATAAAGTCGGAGCCGGGGAACTGGTAAACAAGGGCTTTGCGTTTGCCCGTCACGTAATAGCCATCCGTGGAAGAGGAGCTTACCAAATTGACCGTGCAGGTCGATAAATTGTTGTTGGAAGGAATTTGAACGCCATTCTTAAACCATTTGATATCCGTATAATTGGCGGCATCGGACAGAGAGAGGGTGACCGGACCGTCGAAACAGTTGTGTTCGGGCAAGCCGACGGATAACTCAGGCTGGGTAGTCGTTACCGGATAATTAAAGTTAAGGATTGCTCGCCCGTTGGCGCCGTTGCCGGGGGCATGAACTTCAACGGCGGCAAGACCAGTCTTGCCGCCACCGCCGCCGCCACCAGGCCAAGAGCCGGATTTGCCGTTCTCATAGGTTTCCGATCCGCCGCCACCGTTACCAAGATAATAGAGCAGGCCGTTACTGTAATTGTTATTGGAACTGTATCCGTTGCCGCCGTTTTGACCGCTCACAGCCGCCCATCCGCTATTCAAGCCGGCTGAGGCGCCCCCCTGGCCGCCTTTATAACCGCCCGAAGGAAACAGATAACCTACGCCGTTGCCGCCGTTGCCGCCTTTATAAGACTGCACGCCGGAAGGAGAGGTGCTTTTCGAACCGCCTGAACCCCCCGAGGAACTGTCGTTGCCGCCGTTCCTGCCGCTTTCCGCGCGGATACTTTCCGCAAAAGTCGTAGCCGCATGAGAATTACCGGAGGCTACATAAATGATACGGACACCGGTGGTAATATCAAACGGGGTGCCGGCGATACTCATCTGTGTAAAGGCGCCGCCGCCGCCACCGCCAAAATAACACATCTCCGTCTTGTTCCAGGACAATGTATGATCACCCCCGCGACCGCCGCCGCCCCATAACTGAATGACCGAATTTGTGGCGCCAGGGATGCGCGGGACGGTGTATGTGCCCGATGTACTTGAACTCCCGTAACTGACCGAAACTGTGGCTATCTGGGAATATATAGCCCCGATCGATAGACATATCAGTAATGCCGTTATTGTTATCTTTTTCATATTTTTTCTTCAAATATTAATTATCAGACCACCCTTATTCTTTTATGCAACGCACTCCCAGACGATAGGTGTCATTCAATGCAGCACTATGCTGACTCAATGCATTCACCGGGAATAAACCTTCATTACCGCTGCCGGTAGCCGCTAATACTTTATCGTTGCGCTGATCACTTACCCACCAATGAGCATATCGCCCAAAGCTATAAGCACGCACCGAAACTCTTACCAATTCGCCAATCGCTCTACTTCTCGGTTCATCATATTCATCCTCTACCGGTAATGCACCGTCGGCTTGAATAAATCCGTTAGGAAGACCGTTAAAACCTACATTATTGAGATCATTCGGTTCAAAACCACCCCATTGATAGCCTTTCAGCAGGTTACTTCCATCCGTTCCATCCGGAGCCGATTGATAATACCAGCGATTATTCGCTTTCAAGTATTTTCCGGCAACAGTCGTTCCTCCGTAACCGGCTGCCAAAGCATTGAAATCGGCCGCCGCCGGCAATTTCCATCCATCGGGACAAGCCTGTTTGGCATCTTCCCAAGCATAATGGAAACCGAATTGATTGGCAAATGCGTTGAAATCCAAATCATAAGGAACCATCTCGGCATCGACCGGGTTTTTAGAACCGTATTTCAGGGAAGCATCGGCCGAAGGGTAATAATTTACCTGATGATTCGCCCATTGCACCGTAGCGGTTCGATAATATTCGCCCTCGCCGTAAGGAGAATTGACTAATACATTACTTAACATTCTTCCGGTTTTTGAACGGGAGACCCGTAAATTATCAGTCATCCAACATTGGTCGCCGAATTTTTTCGCATGATATACATTGCCGTCAATATCCCATACGGTTTTGCAGTCGCCGGCGCTCGTGGCCAAATTACTTAACGAAATCCATTGATCGCCACTCCAAACATACACTCCTCTGGGACGCAAGTTCGACATATTATAGACAAGCATTCCCGACGCTTTGCTTTTATCCGATTCTGCATTGGTATTTAATACAAAATCTCTCTCGTCTGTTCTAAGAATAGCGCGCGGCATCAAAAACCCCAATTTCTGCGGGCCTAATACCGACAAATCTAAAATCGCTGCCGGATGCGGATCCTGATCGCCGCCGATGGCAACCTGTGCTTGCACACAAGTTGATCGCCCGACTATAATCAGCAGCATTATATATAATATCTTCTTCATTGTTCAATCTTTTGAGATTTATTTATTGATCAATTTGATCGTATAGCTACCTTTTTCCGTAGTTACTTGTGCAATCGCAATCGTGGGAATAAGTTGTTTATTCACATCGTAAGAAAGTTTATTCAAACCTGCATTTTGATATACCAAGCGACCTTGTACATCGTAGATATTAATCGATTGAATTGCATCGTAAGCGTTGAAACGCACGGAAGAAGCGGTAAGATAAGCTTGTACGCCGGCATTCGAATCTTCCCATTCGTCGATACCGGTTGTTCCGGCCGATACGCGCAAGAAGAAACGGTTTTCGGAAGCTTCCATTTCCGGGACAATCGAATTAGCCCAAGCAGGTGTGTAATCAAATTCGTATTCAAATTTCGATTGACCGGTAACTTCCGTTTCAAAATCTCTTTCGGTATCTATAAAAAGGATATGGCCGTCGAAAGCATCCATACCTTCAAGCCCTAAAGTGATTTTACCCGTATAGCCGGTTGCCAAACCGATCGGAATCAATACGGCTTCTTTACCGATGAAATTAGCAGCAATACCGCGACTTGCACCTTCGCCGTTCGATTTCAAAGTATATACTTCGGGGAGATTATGCATTCCCGCCAAAATTTTAGTTACATCCCAATCGGAAATCTCGGATTGACCTTCTTCGATACGCAATACGGAAGCAAGAACGGTTCCGTATTGATTGTGCGCCGTAATGCTCAATTTGTTGAAAACCTCTTCATCGGAACGCAAACTAGCGCTTACATCCTGAGGACGCGGAGTTGATATATCGGCAATATTAAATGCTAAATTAGACGAATTTGTCTTCATTTCTACGATAAACGACTGCATAGGAGCAATGTATTGATTGACATCCGTTTGATCTCCTCCTAATACTACTCCCGTATAACCGGCCAGATTGCCATAGGTAGCAAAATAGGACACCCAGCTGTCAGTAACCGTATTAAACTCACTCTTAAATATATAATAGCTATCTTTAAGAGCTGTAGTATTTGCCGTTTGGAATTTCACAAAATCGATTGTGGACATATAAGGATTACCGACCATTGCCATTCTATTCCCATCAACGCCTTGCGAAGCCGTTACCGAATAGTTTACATTCGTCGTATTCAATTTATATGCATCATTTGTGCGGACAATACTTTTGGGACTACCATCCCATACCAAATCCAAATCATCGCTCAAATAATCGAAGAAATAGCTCTTTTTTTCTGCGGGACGATACAGATGTGAACGGTGCGCTTTTTGTTGTGCGGCGCCTGCCAAATTGGTTTCCGCATCGAAATACGGAAATTCAAGAATACCGTTAATTTCCTGTAACCCTACATTTTTCTTGATCAAATGGTCGTCGGGAGTAAACAAATATTCCGATTCGCGATAAGAATTCTCGTCCTGTTTGGGATTCACAAAGAAAGCAAAGCCTTCGCCCGGACTTAACGGTTCTACCGTCGATTGAATATAATTATCCCAACTTCCTTGCAATGCGCTGGTCGTAGTTGCGGATCCCGATTTAAATTTACGAATATAAGTAGCGGGAACACCGCCGAAAGAATAGTCGCCCGAAACTATTTGTTTCAGAGGAGCGGACAACATATACCAACGATCCCGTTCGATAACATTTTTGTATCTGGAATCCAAACCCAATGCTGCCGACAAATCCAAATGATCATATTCTCCGCCGGAAATTACAGCGGAAATATCGGGGAGTTCCGTTTGGTTAGCTAAACCCAAATTCAACTGTACATGAGCGCTATCGTATGTCAGATATTGTAAATTCGTAATTTCTCCGCCTTGTGTAAAATAAATTTCGTGGCATTTTGCATTATCACCGGAAGTTAATTTCGGGAAAGTTTTAACCACTGTATTTAGATTATTGCTTTTGGGGAGAAAACCTGGAATATACACAATTGATTTCCGATGGGGTACTGCCCCTTTTACCCAGTTTTTAGCTTCTGTCCACGATGTCAGATCACCTCCGGCGCCACCGATACCGGGCGCCCAAATCGAAATATCACTTCCTATAAAACTAACCACAATATGGCGTATGTCACTGTTACATCCCGATGTGGTTTTGATAGCGCCTGTATGATACAATTCAATATCGCCGGCAATATTTCTATCTTTTTGCGTAGAAGTAAACGCGGCTTCGCCGTCTTTCCAATAATATACAACCAAATTATTGGCGCCGAGCGAACCGAGATAAGCGTCGGTCAAACATTTGCTTAAATCAAACGCACGACTCTTGGTCGTAACAAAGATCGTATCCGATTTTAGATCGGTAACTATTGTTGCCGTAGCTGCATCAATCACCGTATTTTTCGGTTTGAGAACCGGAGTGATGGAAGCTGAGCTGATTACATTGATTATACGGGAATTATAAGTAGTACCTGATTTTTTAACTGTTAATTTACGGCCGGTTATCCGGTAATGCTTACCATTATTATTTTTATCATATTCCGTGGTTGTAATTTCGAAAATTTGGGGAGAATATCCTGAAACCGAAAGAGAAGTAGCCCCTTCAAATTCAAAAGCCATCGCACGACGTTCTGCCGTAACATAATAAGATCCGCTTGTGCCGGCCGGTACCGTATAAGAAGCAGTTGTACTTACAGGAGAACTTGTGCCAACTTTATACCATTCTACATTTTCCCACATATCGGAATTAATGATACTCAATGTGGTGGTTCCGCAAATGTTTTCAGCCACCGAAGCGCTGAGAAGATCTTGTGCTTCCGGTAAATTATAATTGAATTTTACGATAACCCATCCATTGGCTCCGTTTTTATGATCGGTAGAAGTCAACAGATGATCGTGTGCGCTGGCGCCTCCGCCGCCACCCGGTTGATCGCCATTACCTGCATAGTGAGTCGATCCGGGAGAACCGCTACCTTGTCCGCCATTACCGATCCATTCATAATTAGCGCTATTGTATTGATTTTTGGAAACGTATGCGCCTCCTGCTTGTCCGTCTACAGCCGAAAATACCGCATCAAACGGAGTGTATCCCCAAGGATTTGAACTTGCATAAAGACCGGCTGAAGTACCGCCATTGCCCGATTTTTCATTTCTGTTGTTTCCATTACCTCCTTTACCACCTGTTCGCATAATCAAATTGGAAGGATAGTTTTCCAACACGCTGGATATAGTATAACCGGTCGCATCGTTTCCGTTGCTATAAGTACCTTGTCCGGCAGCGCCGCCCACAGTAGAGTCGTCTGTACCGTGAATACCTCCGCGAGCGCGGATACGACCGAAATAATCATTTCCGAAAGAAGAAGCTCCGCCATCGGCCCAATATTTATCTACTACGCCGCCGCCTTCACCGACAACCACCCAAGACACATATTTTTGAATCGGCCAACCGATGCCGTTTGGACCGGCTTTGTACATCACAAAACCACCGCCGCCACCGCCGCCGGCATAACATTCTGTCAAATTTCTTGTAGTGCGCGCACCACGACCACCGCCACCCCACGCTGCAATCATAGCATCGCTTGCATTAGGAATAGCCGGAAACGCAAAAGCATCGGCTTCCGTAGGAGTAGCCTTTTTATATTCCACATATACAGATACTGATACTGTTTGCGCTTTCATTTGAAAAACAAAAGCGGATAACAAACAGAAAATTGCAAATAATTTTATCTTTTTCATATTTTTTTCTTATTTTTTAATAATTAAAACAGACGATTATTCTTTGATACAACGCACGCCCACTAAATCACTTGCTGTGGTCGAAGCCGATGTCAATTCATCGGAAGCCGCATCTAATTTTTTTGCAATATTATCATTGCTTGTCCACCAATAAGCGAATTTCGCAAAACCATTACCTCCGGCCGGGGCAATCGAAATAGAACCCACCGCCGTGTTGCTGTTTTTATCACCGATCAGACCACTGTTAGCAGCAGTCATACTTACCGCACCGCCGGGTAAAGCCAAAAAGCCCGCATTGCGCGGATCACTCGACACATAACCACCCCATGCGCCCGTAAATATTTGGCTATTATCCAACTGTTTTACACGAGAAGTAGGATTACTACTGTATTTATAATTATTTGCTTTCATTTTTTTACCGGCATCTGTTCCCAAAGTGGTTACCAAGGTGTTAAAATCGTCATTGGCCGGTAATTTCCATCCTTCGGGACAAGCCGTTTTAGCTTCCGCTTGTTTATAATAAAAACCGTATTGATTGGCAAAAGCATTGTAATCCCAATCATAAACCACATCGTTTACGGAAAATAAGGCATTCACGGTTGCCGATGTTTCGGTATGGTAAGTAACCCGGTTGTTTTCCCAAGCAACTGCACCCGCCCCCGGATTTAAATTGAAATAAGCCGAATTTGTACGAACACTTTGTAAAAGCGCTCCGCTTTTTGTGCGGGTCGTGCGCAAATTGGAAGTCATCCAACATTGACTACCAAACTGACGGGCTTGATATACATTTCCATCCACATCCATCACAAATGAGCAATCGGAAGTGGTACCCGTAGCAGCAGGGGCGTTTACCAAACTCCAGCGGCTGCCGTTCCATACATATACACCGGGACCATCCTGTACACCGGCCGTATTGTAAACCAACATACCTTGCGCCGTTTGCACATCGACAGCAGCATTATCGGTGCGTAAAACAAATATCGCCGGATCGGATTTCAGTTCGACACGCGGCAATAACAATCCCCTTTCCATGGCACTAACCGGAGATAAATCCAAACCGGCTGCCGGATGCGGCACTTGATCCAATCCGATGGTCAATTGAGCATTTGCACTCGTTGCCGTCCATAGGCACAGCAGCATCAGATAAAATACTTTCTTCATTTTGTAAATGTTTTTAAATTTTTAGAATTTATTAATTATTATTGTATTTTTCTCAATAGCTGATTGTTTAAAATAAAAAAACACCGGATGAATCGATAACGACCCTTCCTAGCGTAATACGTCTAAATACTTTCTTCAATCAACATACTCTAAAACCTTGTTTCCGCATATTAAAAACGGTAATGGGTTGTGTAGCAAAAACCATGCCAAAGTTTTTTATTGCAAATACCGACAATTTATTGTACTTTTGCGCGGCCATTTAAAAAACGCCTGATTTTAACATAATTAATAATATATATATAAGGTATGAGTCAATCTAAAGAAAAACTTTTCTCGGAATTTCCTTCCATTTCCACGGAACAATGGAAAGACAAAATTACAGCCGACTTGAAAGGCGCCGATTTCGAGAAAAAACTCGTTTGGAAAACCAACGAAGGGTTTAGCGTGCAACCGTTTTACCGTGCGGAAGACATGGAAGATTTGAAAATAACCGAATCACAAGCCGGAATATTTCCTTACGTGCGCGGAACGAAAAAAGACAATGAGTGGTTAGTTCGTCAAGACATTGCAGTAGAAAATCCGGCGGAAGCCAACAAAAAAGCGCTGGATGTTTTGAACAAAGGCGTCAATTCGTTGGGATTCAAAATTGCAAGCGAAGATGTAACGGAAAAAACCATCGCTACCCTACTCGACGGCATCTTGCCCGAACACGTGGAATTGAATTTTACGACTTGTAATATGAAGTCTGTGGAATTGATTCGCTTGTTAACCGCTTATTTCAAATCAAAAAATTACCCTTTGTCGAAATTGCAAGGCTCCGTCAATGTGGATTTTATCGGAATTATTCTCCGAAAAGGCCACGTAAAAACGGAATGGTTGCAAGTGATGAACGAAGCAATCGCTACGGCTTTGGAATTACCGAAATATCGTATTTTCGGCGTAAACGCTTATTTGTTCAACAATGCCGGTTCGTTCATTACGCAAGAACTCGGTTACGCTTTGGCTTGGGGAAATGAAATTTTGAAACGATTGGTCGAAAGCGGTATCGAACCAGCTACGGCGGCGAAAAAAATCAAATTCAACTTCGGAATCGGAAGCAATTATTTTATGGAAATCGCGAAATTTCGCGCAGCCCGTTGGTTGTGGGCCGAAATCGTGAAAGCTTACGAACCGAAATGCGATAAAGATTGCTCCAACGAAGGCGAAAATCACGAATGTCGCTGTTCGGAAAAAATCAATATTTTTGCACAAACTTCTACTTTCAATGTAACGGTTTTCGATGCGTATGTGAATTTATTACGTACGCAAACCGAAGCGATGTCGGCAAGTATCGGCGGCGTTAATTCCTTGTTGGTAAACGCTTTCGATGCAGCTTATCAAACACCGGACGATTTTTCGGAACGCATCGCCCGCAATCAACAATTGTTGTTGAAGGAAGAATGTCATTTTGATAAGGTAACCGACCCGGCCGGCGGCTCGTATTACATCGAAACGCTGACTGATTCGATTGCGCAGGAAGCATGGAAAATTTTCCTCGAAACGGAAGAAAAAGGTTTTTACGAATCGGTGAAAGCCGGCGATATTCAGAAAATTATCAATGCAAGCGCCGATAAACGGTTTAAAGCGGTTGCGCAACGCCGGGAAATTTTGTTGGGGACGAATCAATTTCCGAATTTTACGGAAAAATCAAACCGTCATTCCCACGAAAGCGGGAATCCCCCGAAAAATATATGTCAATGTGGGATTGCGGATCAAGTCCGCAATGACACGGTCGTTTTGAATACCAAACGTCTGGGCGAAGAATTTGAAACCTTGCGTTTGTCCGTCGAAAAATCGGGTAAAGAAATTAAAGCGTTTATGCTTACCACCGGTAATTTGGCGATGCGTTTGGCGCGTTCGCAATTCTCCTGCAATTTCTTGGCTTGCGCGGGCTATAAAGTGATTGACAATCTCGGATTTGAAACGATAGCCGAAGGGGTGGAAGCTGCTCGCAAAGCCGGAGCCGATATTATCGTTCTTTGTTCGAGTGATGATGAATACGCCGTTTTCGCACCCGAAGCACAGCAAGCCATTGCAGGAGCGAATAATTATTCACCCGTACTCATCGTAGCCGGCGCTCCTGCCTGCACGGAAGATTTGAAAGCGCAAGGTATTACGAATTTCATTAACGTGAGAAGCAATGTGTTGGAAACGTTGCAAGGATTAAATGCTCAATTATTAAAATAATTCGCTATGAGCAAATTAACTTTTAAGGATTGGGTAGTTGCCACTCGCCCTTGGTCATTTCCGGTTTCGTTGAGTCCGGCGGTGATAGCTTTACTTGACATTATTTGGATACACCCCGAAACTACTTCCCGTTGGTGGCTGGGAGCGTTGGCGGTTTTAGGCGCTATAATATTTCATACGGCCGCTAATCTCATCAGCGATTATCACGACCACCGTCTTGGCATTGATAAACCCGGCGATCCCGGATCTACCTCACTCACTTCCGGATTATTCCAACCAAAACAAATCCTGATTTTCGGTTGGGCTTTCTTGATAGTGGGAATAGTACTTGGATTGGTATTGCTTCATTTTAGCGGAACCGGATTGCTTTGGATAGGCGCGACCGGTGTGATGGCTTGCCTGTTCTATTTCTTGCTGAAAGTTCGCGCATTGGGCGATTTGCTGATTTTTATCATTTTTGGGCCTGCTATAGCCATGGGAGTGGCATTTGTGATGCTGTGCCATTACGATTGGACTTTCTTTTGGGTTCCGTTTCCGGAAATTTTTATTACCGTGAATGTTTTGCATGCAAATAATACGCGCGATATGCAACGCGACAAATCAGCCGGATCGACTACTTTTGCCAAGCTATTGGGTCTGAAAATGTCGAAGTTTTATTATTACCTTCTGACGGTTTTTACCTATTCGTCTGTTCTTGTATTGGTTTTGTTGCATATTTTACCGGTATGGACTTTGATTACTTGGCTAACGATTCCGATCGCTCTCCGCAACTGTAAAACGATGCAGCAAACGAGTGCAACGGATACTTCGCCTATCAACGATTTGGACAAAGGTACAGCACAATTACAACTCGCATTTAGTTTGTCTATGCTGGCAGGATTGATAATCGCACTCGTTCTAAAATGAAACATACCGCAATAGCTATAGTCATTGCCGCCTTATTGTGGTTTGTGATGTTTTCGCCTTGGACGGCGCCGCATCTTAACTTCTGGTTGGGTATGACGGTTGCCGCTCTTGTCTTGATTGGCACGAGCGTTATTTTCGGCAAAAATTTCCGGAAACAATTCCGTTTCAATTGGAAAGATATGGCCATCGGAATAGCTTCCGCTGCCGTTTTGTGGGGTGTATTCTATCTGGGCGATTATTTTTCTTCTTTATGGTTTGATTTCGCAAAACCGCAAGTATCATCCATTTACAGTTTGAAAGACGGGGAAAATCCCATTGTTTTGATTGCGTTATTGTTGTTTTTGGTAGGCCCTGCCGAAGAGCTTTTTTGGCGTGGTTTTGTACAACGGAAATTGGGCGAGCGCTACGGCGAATGGACAGCGTTTTTTGTTGCAACGGCGATTTATGCACTGGTACACATCTGGTCATTCAATTTCATGCTGATTATGGCGGCTTTGGTTTGCGGAGGTTTCTGGGGCTTGCTTTACAAGTGGAATAAAAATATGCTGACGTTGGTAGTATCTCATGCCTTGTGGGATGTGGCGGTGTTTGTGGTGTTTCCGATAGGTTAGAAAATGAAAATTGAAAAACAAAATTAATATAATAAAATAATATGAATCCAAATTTTAAATCAATCGACCTCCGGTCGATCCCCGCAGCCCAAAGTTGCTCCTGCCTCCAAGAGCAGGAAAAATGGCTCACTCCCGAACACATCGAAGTGAAGCCCGTTTACACAAAAGAAGATTTGGAAGGCATGGAACACCTGAATTACGCTTCCGGTATCCCGCCTTTCCTTCGTGGCCCTTATTCGGGAATGTATGCTATGCGCCCATGGACCATCCGCCAATATGCCGGATTTTCTACTGCTGAAGAATCCAATGCGTTCTATCGCAGGAATTTAGCATCCGGACAGAAAGGTCTTTCGGTTGCATTCGACTTGGCCACTCACCGCGGCTACGACGCCGACCATCCACGCGTAGTGGGCGACGTGGGCAAAGCCGGCGTTTCGATTTGCTCGCTCGAAGACATGAAAGTGTTGTTCGATGGCATTCCCTTGAAAGATATGTCGGTTTCGATGACCATGAACGGCGCCGTTTTGCCTATTTTAGCATTTTATATCAATGCAGGATTGGAACAAGGCGCGAAATTGGAAGAATTGACGGGAACCATTCAAAACGATATTTTGAAGGAGTTTATGGTGCGCAATACCTATATTTATCCGCCTGCATTTTCCATGAAAATCATCGCCGATATTTTTGAATATACTTCGCAAAAAATGCCGAAATTCAATTCAATTTCGATTTCGGGTTATCATATTCAAGAGGCAGGTGCAACAGCCGACATCGAATTGGCTTACACTTTGGCCGATGGTATGGAATATTTGAAAGCAGGCATTGATGCAGGCATTGATGTGGATGCGTTTGCACCCCGTTTATCATTCTTCTGGGGCATCGGCATGAACCATTTTATGGAAATTGCCAAGATGCGTGCAGGACGTTTGTTATGGGCGAAAATTGTAAAAAGTTTCGGCGCAAAAAATCCGAAATCCTTGGCTTTGCGTACGCACTGTCAGACATCGGGCTGGTCGCTGACCGAACAAGATCCGTTCAACAACGTAGGCCGTACCTGCGTGGAAGCGATGTCGGCTGCGTTGGGACACACCCAATCGTTGCACACCAACGCTTTGGACGAAGCCATCGCGCTTCCGACCGATTTCTCGGCTCGTATTGCCCGTAACACCCAGATTTATATTCAGGAAGAAACGCAAGTCTGCAAAGAAATCGACCCATGGGCCGGTTCTTATTATGTAGAAAAACTGACGGAAGAACTTGCGGAAAAAGCATGGACTTTGATTCAGGAAGTACAAGAATTGGGTGGAATGGCCAAAGCCATCGAAACCGGTGTTCCGAAAATGCGTATCGAAGAAGCGGCAGCACGAACTCAAGCGCGTATCGACTCGGGCAATCAGACCATTATCGGTATCAACAAATATCGTCTGGAAAAAGAAGATCCCATCGACATTTTGGAAGTCGATAACACAGCAGTTCGCAAACAACAAATCGAACGTTTGAACGATTTGAAAGCAAAACGCGACAACGCAGCTGTAGCGAAAGCCTTGGAAGCGATCACTGAAGCTGCAAAAACAGGACAAGGCAATTTATTGGAATTAGCCGTGGAAGCCGCTCATTTGCGTGCTACCTTGGGTGAAATTTCCGATGCTTGTGAAGCCGTTGCAGGACGTTATAAAGCAATAATTAGAACCATATCAGGCGTGTATTCATCAGAAACAAAAGGAGATAGCAGTTTCCAAAAAGCACAGGAATTGGCTGAACAATTCGCCAAGAAAGAAGGCCGTCAGCCGCGTATTATGATTGCCAAAATGGGGCAGGACGGACACGACCGCGGCGCCAAAGTAGTAGCTACCGGTTATGCCGACTGCGGATTCGATGTCGATATGGGACCTTTGTTCCAAACGCCGGAAGAAGCCGCTCGTCAAGCTGTTGAAAATGACGTTCACGTATTGGGCGTTTCTTCGTTGGCGGCCGGACACAAGACTTTGGTTCCGCAAGTCATTGCCGAATTAAAGAAATCGGGTCGCGAAGATATTTTGGTCATTGCCGGCGGAGTGATTCCCGCACAAGATTACGATTACCTGTATAAAGCAGGAGTTGCTGCGATTTTCGGGCCGGGAACGCCGGTATCGACAGCCGCGATTACGATTTTGGAATTGTTGTTGGCGGAGTGAGTTCTGATATTTTTATGTACTTTTGTCGAAAATTTTAAAAACATGATAACAACAGACCAATTACAGAATGTATTGGAACGCGAGCAAGCGTTGAGGGGGTACCTTTGACGTCGATGCAAAAACCATTCAATTAGAAGAAGAAGAACTTCGCACCCAAGCTCCCGATTTCTGGGAAGACCCCAAACGTGCGGAAGAACAAATGCGCAAAGTGCGCGGTATCAAATCGTGGATTTTGGCTTACAACGAGGTAAAATCCGCCGCCGATGAATTGCAATTGGCGTTCGATTTCAACAAGGAAGGCATTACCTCCGAAGAAGAAGTGGATGCCGCTTATGCCGTCGCCATTGATTTGCTCGAAAAATTGGAGATGAAAAATATGCTTCGTTCGGAAGAAGATCATTTGGGCGCAGTATTGAAAATCAATGCCGGAGCGGGCGGAACCGAAGCGCAAGACTGGGCGGAAATGCTTTACCGGATGTACAGTCGCTGGTGCGAAAGCAAAGGTTATAAAATCACCGTAACCAACTGGCTCGACGGCGACGATGCGGGAATAAAAACCGTAACGTTGCAAGTGGAAGGCGATTATGCTTACGGCTATTTGAAAAGCGAAAACGGCGTGCATCGTTTGGTGCGTGTGTCGCCCTACAATGCGCAGGGCAAACGGATGACTTCGTTTTCATCGGTTTCCGTAGTGCCATTGGTGGACGATACGATTGAGATCGAAGTCAATCCGGGCGATATTTCGTGGGATACGTTTCGTTCGAGCGGCGCCGGCGGTCAGAATGTGAACAAAGTCGAAACGGGTGTGCGTTTGCATTACAATTACAAAGACCCTGAAACGGGCGAAATGAAAGAAATTGTGATTGAAAATACCGAATCGCGGTCGCAGTTCGGCAACAAAGACAACGCCATTCGTTTGTTGAAATCGCAATTGTATGAATTGGAATTGGATCGCCGCCGCCGTGCATCGGCCAAAATCGAAGCCGGAAAGAAGAAAATCGAATGGGGTTCGCAAATCCGTTCGTATGTTTTCGACGACCGGCGGGTAAAAGACCATCGTACCGATCACCAAACATCGAATGTCGGCGCGGTTATGGATGGCGATATTGATGATTTTATCAAGGCTTATTTAATGGAGTTTGGCGGAGAGGAAAATTAAAAAATAAATTGCTATGGAACAGCAGGATTTGAAGCCGTATAAAATGCGGGAAGAAAAAGTGGATTTTTTGAGTGATTCTCATTTTGAGATTCCGCTGGGGTATGTTACCGGCAATGAGTTTGCGCAACGAGTGAAAGAAGGATTACTTAAAAGATTAAAGGACAATGGTTATATATAGTGATGTTGCAATACAAGATTTGGAAGATATTTTGTATGGTTTGGTAACATGGAAAAAACATCCACTTGCAGTAGAACACGCATTACAATATGTTGATGAACTTCACGCTGATGCCGATACTATTTGCCTAAAATTCTATCACGCAAACACTACTTATTTGTTGCATCAAAAATATGGTAATAAAGCGCATACTTACAAAAGAAATGTACAAACGCAATGGTATGTAATTTATGAATGGATGAATTATCAACGAGTTGCATTAGTCAATAAAATCTTAAACAATTATCAAACAGAAATATGAAAATCCACGAAAATTATTCACTGAAAAATCACAATACCTTTGGTCTGGACATCAAAACCCGCTGGTTTGTAGAATATGAATCGGAAGACGATTTGAAAAAATTGTTGCACGACGAATTTTTCTTTTCCCAAACATTCTGGCATATCGGACAGGGAAGTAACTTACTGTTTTTAAGCGACTTCAACGGAATTATCATCCATTCCGGCATTCGAGGAATCGAAATCATAAAAGAAGACGAAAACCACATTTGGCTCAAAGCCGGAGCCGCCGAAGATTGGGATAATTTTGTATCTTATTGCGTAACAAACGGTTGGGGCGGAATCGAAAATCTCTCGTTAATTCCGGGTGAAGTGGGAGCAAGCGCCGTCCAAAATATCGGTGCATACAGCGTAGAAGCAGCCGATTGTATTACGGAAGTCCATGCTTACGATATTCGCAACGGTGAAAAACGGATTTTTACCAACTTCGAATGTGAATATGCCTATCGCCACAGTTTTTTCAAAAAAGAAGAAAACCGCGGCTTCCGGTATATCACACACGTGGTTTATCAACTATCGAAAAAACCGGAATTTCATTTGAATTACGGTAACTTGCAGCAAGAATTGGAAGGTAGAGAAATCACTTTAAAAACAGTACGTGAAACGATTATCGCCATCCGCCAATCCAAATTACCCGATCCTAAAATCGAAGGTAATGCCGGTAGTTTCTTCATGAATCCTTACATTTGCATCGCACATTACGAAGGTTTGAAAAAACAATATCCCGATTTGCCGCATTATCCTGTCGATGAAGAAGTTGTCAAAATTCCTGCCGCATGGCTCATCGACCGTTGCGGATTGAAAGGTAAAACCGTTGGCGGCGCGGCTATTCACGAAAAACAGCCTTTAGTCCTTGTGAATCGCAATCATGCTACCGGAAACGACATTGTCCGGTTGGCGGAAGAAGTGCAAGCGGCGGTAAAAGAAAAATTTGGTGTAGAATTGAAATCCGAAGTCAATTATATATGAAAATCCGTTTTTTAGGCACCGGCACCTCCACCGGCATCCCCGAAATCGGATGCCAATGCGAAACCTGCACATCCCCAGACCCCAAAGACAAACGCCTGCGCACATCGGTTTTGCTGAAAATCAACGACAAACACATCCTCATCGATTGCAGTCCCGATTTTCGTGAACAAATGCTGCAAACCTTTAAAAGTCATCCATTTAAAACATTAGACGGCGTATTACTTACCCACGAACACTACGATCACGTAGGCGGTTTGGACGATTTACGCTCGTTTACCCGCGAAGTTCCGGTGGATATTTACGCCCAAAACGATGTAATAGAAGCCATTAAAACGCGAATGCCCTACTCGTTCCGCGAACATAAATATCCCGGCGTACCGCTTTTCAATATGCACTCCGTCGAAAACGAGTCGTTTGATGTGGCCGGCATCAAAGTGATTCCCATCCGTTTATTGCACGGAAAATTGCCGATTCTGGGCTTCCGCATCGGCCGAATGGCTTATCTGACCGATTTATCCGTTATTCCCGAACCGGAATACAAAAAACTGAAAAATTTGGATGTATTGATCATGAACGCTTTACGCCCCTATCCGCATATTGCGCACCAAACACTACAAGAAGCGTTGGAAAACATCAAAAAAATTCAACCGAAAAAAACATATTTGATTCACGAAAGCCACAATTTCGGGCGCCATGAATTAGTACAGAAAACCCTATCCCAAGAGATATTTATCGCTTACGACAATTTGGAAATTATATTATCGTAAAAATATGTTAATTTGTAATTCGTAATTCATAATTCTTTTATACCTTTGCCCTCAATTCCTCAAAAAATTATGACAATATGAGTACACTTGATTTAAGCGAACAGGAAATCTTCCGGCGTCAAAGTTTAGAAGAACTGCGCAATAAAGGAATAAATCCTTATCCAGCCGAAGAATACCCCGTAAACGCTTATTCCCAAGAAATTAAAGCTAATTTCCAAGATGACGCTCCGCGTCGCGAAGTGTCGGTTGCCGGCCGTATCATGAGCCGCCGCATCATGGGTAAAGCCTCTTTCGTCGAACTGCAAGATTCGAAAGGCCGCATCCAATTATATATCAGTCGCGACGATATTTGTCCCACAGACGATAAAGATTTATACAATATCGTCTTTAAAAAATGGCTCGACATCGGCGATTTTGTGGGTATCCAAGGTTATGTTTTCCGCACGCAAATGGGCGAAATCTCAATTCACGTAAGCGGATTGACCGTTTTGGCGAAATCGCTCCGGCCGCTTCCCATCGTGAAATACAAAGACGGTGCGGCTTACGATGCTTTTGAAGATCCCGAACAACGTTACCGCCAACGTTATGTCGATTTGGTTGTAAATGAAGGAATTAGAGATATTTTCCTGAAACGGACGCAGATTTTCAATTCGATGCGCAATTTCTTCAACGAACGCGGTTATATTGAAGTGGATACGCCTGTTTTACAAGCTATTCCGGGTGGCGCGGCTGCCCGTCCGTTTACCTCGCATCATAACGCATTGGATATTCCGATGTATCTTCGCATCGCTAATGAATTGTACCTAAAACGATTAATCGTCGGTGGATTTGAAGGCGTTTATGAATTTTCGCGCAATTTCCGCAACGAAGGGATGGATAGAACGCACAATCCCGAATTTACCGTGATGGAAATTTATGTTTCCTACAAGGATTATAATTGGATGATGACGTTTACCGAAACGATGTTGGAACGCATCTGCCTAGATGTTTTGGGAACCACCGAAGTGAAAGTCGGCGAAAATCTCATTTCATTCAAAGCGCCTTTCCGCCGCGTAACCATGATTGATGCGATTAAAGAAAACGCCGGCATCGACATCAGCGGAATGGATGAAGAACCATTGCGCGAAGTATGCAAACAACTTCACGTAGAACAAGATAAAACGATGGGTAAAGGCAAGTTGATCGACGAAATTTTCGGAGCAACAAGCGAACACAAATACATTCAACCGACATTTATAACCGATTATCCGATTGAGATGTCGCCGCTTTGCAAACGTCATCGCAACAATCCCGAACTGACCGAACGTTTTGAATTGATGGTAAACGGAAAAGAATTGGCCAACGCCTATTCCGAACTCAACGACCCGGTCGACCAACGCGAACGCTTCGAAGAACAACTCCGCTTGTCGGAAAAAGGCGACGACGAAGCCATGTTTATCGATCAGGATTTTTTGCGAGCTCTGGAATACGGAATGCCGCCGACATCGGGCATGGGCATCGGTATGGATCGTTTAGCGATGTTGTTAACCGGACAAACGTCTATTCAAGAAGTCTTATTGTTTCCGCAAATGCGGCCTGAAAAAACAAATTAATACCCTTATGAAACTACCCGGAAGAATAGGAATATTGGGTGGCGGAAGTTGGGCGACCGCCATCGCAAAAATGATTTCCATGACTCAACCCAATTTTAATTGGTATATGCGCCGACCGGAACAAATCGAAGAGTTTCAAGCATTTGGAAACAATCCCTTCTATTTGCAAGCCATCAAATTCGACATGGGAACCATTAATTTTTACAGCAACATCAACGATATTGTTAAAAACAGTGATACTTTAATATTGGCCATTCCCTCGCCGTTTTTGAAAAGTCATCTCGAAAATTTGCGTGTACCGTTGAAAAATAAAATGATTATTTCGGCCATCAAAGGTATCGTGCCGGATGAGAATTTGGCTGTTTCGGATTATTTTATCGAAATACACGGTATTTCCGCCGAAAATATTGCTGTCTTGGGAGGCCCCTGTCATGCCGAAGAAGTGGCGTTGGAACGTCTGTCGTATCTAACCGTCGGATGTGTTCTCGAAGAACGCGCCCAAATTTTAGCCGGCATTTTCAACACACGCTTTGTAAGAACCTCCATCAGCATCGACGTGATTGGAATCGAATACGCTTCGGTTTTGAAAAATATCTACGCCATCGTCGCCGGAATTTGCCACGGTTTAAAGTACGGCGATAATTTCCAAGCGGTTCTCATCTCAAATGCCATCGAAGAAATGCACCGGTTTATTCGTGCGGCCAGCGCGGTAGAACAAAACATCTACGGTTCGGTTTACTTGGGCGATTTGTTGGTAACGGCCTATTCGCGTTTCAGTCGCAACCGGATGTTCGGCACAATGGTCGGCAAAGGCTATTCCGTAAAAACCGCGCAATTGGAAATGGAAATGATTGCTGAAGGCTATTACGGCACCAAATGTATTTACGAAATCAATCAACAAAAATACCAAGTGGATATGCCGATTCTGGAAACGGTTCATGCGGTTTTGTATGAACGGAAATCAGCAGTGCCGGCAATTCGGAAACTGACGGAATTGTTTAAGTAAACAATTGATTTACACCCGGTTATTACTCTCAAACAATAAAATGTGGTTCCTGACCGCTTCTTTGGTGGCTTCTACCATTTTATATTTCATATCAATATAATTGGGACGGGAAGTTTCCGCTAAATATTGCTTGATTTTTTCGGTAATTTCGATTTGAAGCGCTGTAGCAACATTGATTTTCGCGATCCCGTTGTGGACACAAGCTTTGAAATCGGCTTCGCTCGTTCCCGAACCACCATGCAAAACCAATGGCAAATCGTTTCGTTGTTTGATTTCAATTAAACGCTTGATATTCAGGTTGGGTGTGGCCGTATATTTGCCATGCAGGTTTCCAATCGCAATCGCCAACGCATCAATTCCGGTTTCATCGACAAAACGGGCCGATTCTTCCACATCGGTAAATACATCGGGTGTGGCTGTGTGGCCACTTTCGCCTTCCCCTTCGCCGGTGTCGCCCACTTTGCCCAATTCGGCTTCCACATTCACGCCAAAAGCTTTAGCCATCCGGCAGACTTGGCGCGAAAGGCGAATATTTTCTTCCAGCGGCAAGGATGAAGCATCAATCATAACCGATTGAAAACCAAGTTGTATCGCTTTTGCGCAAGTTTCAAACGATTGACCGTGATCCAAATGTACGGCTACCGGAACCGTCGCCTTTTCGGCAGCTTCAATAAACAACGGCGCCATCTTGGCTATCGGCGAATAGGGAAATTGCACTTCGGCCAATTGCAAAATAATAGGCGATCGCAATTCTTCGGCGGCTTGAATAGCGCCAATCACATTTTCCAAACTTAAACAGTTGAATGCGCCTACGCCGTATTGGTTTCGATACGCATCTTGTAATATTTCTTTGAAAGTTGTTTGCATTTTTATGAATTATGAGTTATAAATTATGAGTTATGAGTTGTTGTTGATAATCTTTATAATAGGGATGAATTTGTTTGCGCTTTTCGCCCGGATATTGTTCGATCCATGTTCCACCTACATAAAAGCAGGCAAATCCGCCCGAAACAACGCCCAACATACAAGCTTCTTGTAAATCCAAAACGGATTTTCCTTGTTGCAATTGTTCCACAACCGAGGCAATCATGCCGCCCGCAAAATTATCGCCACAGCCGGTTGTATCGCCTTTCACACCGCGCTTGATTTCTTGTCCGACCGCTTCCGAAACAGGCATAAACGTTTCTGCAATCGCGGCAAAACGCTTTCCGGTCGAAAATAAGCGAATATTTTTAGCGCCATTCGTAATAATGACTGCACCAACGCCGCTTTGTTTGAAAAAATTCATAGCTTCTGCCAAATCGCTTTTTCCACTCAAACGGAGAGCTTCTTCGCTATCGGTAATCAATAAATCGATGAAACGATAACTATTATCGCTTTTTCCGAGTGGCCATTTTTGATGAGGATTTGCTTTTTCGTTCCGGAAATCGTAAACGGTATTGAGAATCGTAAAACAGCCTCTCGATTTTGCTTTGATGAGCAATTCTTCCAATTGATCGTGAATTTGCGGCACAAGGGCTGTTCCTCCGAAAACCACCACATCCGAAGCAAAAAAATCTTCATTCAAGGCTTCGGGACTATATTTCCACGAAGCGCCGATACTGTTGATAAAAATGCGTTCGCCGTTCCCGTCATCATAATCCGGATCGGACAAAACAACGGTTGAAGCCGTAATATCTTCGTTTTCAATCGAATAATAATCGATATTGACCGGTGTTTTTTGGATTTCCGAAACCAAAAACCGGCCGTCGTCATCATTTCCCCGACAACCGTAAAAACGAAATTCCGCCGCATCGCCGGTCATTTGCGCAGCATGAATCAATGCTACGATACAAGGGCCGCCGACAGAAATCTTCTCTGCTTCACGATTTCCGGTCAATTCCTGTAAAATCGCCGGGAAATCTTTTCCTGCAAAACGTTCAAATTCTTCCTTAAAAACCAATTGGCCGGGTTTTAATCCGCCATCTCCTTGTTGATAAGAAAGATAAGACTTGAAAATTTCCGATTGGAATGTAACAGGGCTGTAAAGCCGGTCAACCAAACAACAGCCCACGCCCGAAACAATCATTTTTCGTTTCATCATTTACAAAAATTTTTGATAATCGGAAACTAAAAGATACAACGGCTGCTCATCTTCCTCTACAACGGGAAAGCGGCCGACCGGTTCGTAAAAGCAATTATCGTTGGCATCGTCGTTCACGGCGCTGACTTCGCCCACCAAAACGGTTCCTTGGCCCGCTTCGCCGTAAAAACGATGAAACATTCCGGGTTCGAGGCAAATACTTTCGCCAGGAGTAAGAATAACTTTTCCGCCGGCTTCCACAACGCCTTGCATACCGTCTTTCTTGTAAATGACCGGCGTCGTATCCAATTGATTATCAGCAGTTGAATTATACAATTCGATTATTAAGTTTCCGCCTCCGCGATTGATAATATCTTCCATTTTCGACCAATGGTAGTGCATGGGTGTTTCCTGATTTTCTTCCACAATCATAATTTTTTCCGCATAAGGCTTTTTATCGACCTTATATTTGCCGTTTCGCAAAGTGAAAAGGAACAATCCCCGTCGAAAAAAATCGTTCGAACCGAAATCGGTAATGTCCCAACCTAGCATATTTTCAATGACCTCGCCGGCCGCCGGTTTGTGTTGTTGCCAATCCGACAGACTCCAATAAGCCCAAGGCGGCAGGATAAATTGTTTGGAAGCCATAAAATCTTTGGCTTTCCGAATGATTTGATTGATTTCGCTACGTTTCATGATATATTATTTGAATTGCTTGCAAAGTTACACGATCGAACTTAATGAAGGATTAACAAGGGATTAACAAAAGGGAAACAAAGTGCGGATAAAATGTGATTATTTTAGATTTTTTATTCTATCTTTGCAATCCGAATTTATATTTAAACTTCGTGCTCTTCAAACAAATCATCGGCCAACAAGACATCAAATCCCGTTTAATTCAATCGGTTAAGGATGGTTTTATCCCTCACGCCCGGTTAATTTCGGGACGGGAAGGTTGCGGCGCTCTACCCATCGCCTTGGCCTACGCCCGTTACCTTCATTGCACCGACCGAAAAGAAGACGATGCTTGCGGCATTTGTCCAAGTTGTTTGAAATTCAACAAATTATCTCACCCCGATTTGCATTTTGTTTTTCCAATCGTAAATAAAAAAGGAAGCAAAGATGCCTATTGCGACGATTTTTTACCCGAATGGCGAAAATTTTTGACGGAAACGCCATACGACAATCTCACGACCTGGTTGGAAACCATTGGCGGCGAAAACGCCCACGCCATCTATGCTCGCGAAAGCAACGTAATTACCCGAAAACTGAACCTGCGGGCTTACGAATCGGATTACAAAATCATGATTATCTGGTTTCCCGAAAAAATGACCGACGACGGCGCTAACAAACTCCTGAAACTCTTGGAAGAACCGCCCGCCAAAACCGTTTTCCTGCTGGTTTCGGAAGAGCCGGAGCGTGTCATCACGACTATCCGTTCGCGCACGCAACTATTAGCCGTTCCGCCCATCGCCGACGAAGATTTGGCGCAAGCCTTGAACGAAAAATACAACCTTCCGAAAGAAGATTTACCTTTAATTCTACGTTTAGCCAACGGAAGTTACAACGAAGCTATCCAAATCATTGATTCAACGGGAGATAACGAAGCGAACCTCGATTTGTTCATTACTATGATGCGCAATTCGTGGAAACGCGACGTACAAAATATGCGCACCAAATCCGATCAATTCGCCGCTTCGGGTCGCGATAAACAAAAAGCTTTTCTGGCTTATGCACAACGACTTATGCGCGAAAATTTTCTCTGCGCCCTCCAAATTCCCGAAATCAATTATATGAACCGGAAAGAAGCCGAATTTTCGGTCAATTTCCATCCTTACGTGAACGAACGCAATGTTTTAGATTTTATGCAGGAATTGGCCCTGGCCGAACGACACATCGAATCGAACGTCAATCCCAAAATGGTGTTTTTCGATTTATCAATGAAGATTGCCGTTTTGTTGAAAAAATAATGCTACCTTTGCGATTAAATTAATTAATTTTCTCGTACCGATTTATGGAATACCGATTATATAATGGTCAATGTTGCATCAACAAAAAAGGTTGTTGCCGGCATCAAAATAAACTCAATACTTACGATTGGTTGTGCGACATTCCCGAGGCGCAACAAACAACCGATTATGTGGAAGTGCAATTCAAAAACACGCGCAAAGGTTATTACCTCAACAGCAACAAATTGGATTTAGCGAAAGGCGATGTGGTGGCGGTGGAAGCAAGTCCGGGACACGACATCGGCACCATTACACTGACCGGCAAACTCGTTCTCTTGCAGATGAAAAAACATCGCATCCGTCCCGATGCCGAAATCAAACGGGTCTATCGCAAAGCGAAACCCAACGACATCGAAAAATACGAAGAAGCCAAAGCGAAAGAACATGAAACGATGATTCGTTCGCGCAAAATAGCCACAACATTGGGCTTGCAAATGAAAATCGGCGATGTGGAATACCAAGGCGACGGTAACAAAGCTATTTTTTATTATATCGCCGACGACCGGGTCGATTTCCGGCAATTGATTAAAGATTTGGCCGAAGCATTTCGTATTCGTATAGAAATGAAACAGATAGGCGCCCGTCAGGAAGCGGGACGAATCGGCGGTATCGGGCCTTGCGGTCGAGAATTGTGTTGTTCGGGATGGATGGGGAATTTCGTTTCGGTATCGACCGGAGCCGCCCGTTTGCAGGATATTTCACTTAATCCGCAAAAATTGGCCGGACAATGCGCCAAACTCAAATGCTGCCTCAATTACGAAGTGGATGCCTACATGGAAGCGCAACGCCAATTTCCATCGCGTGAAATCCCCTTGGAAACGCAAGACTCCACGTTCTACCATTTCAAAACCGATGTTTTCAAAGGACTAATGCAATATTCGACCGATCGACACATTGCCGCCAATTTGGTTACCATTTCGGCCGCACGCGCTTTTGAAGTCGTGAATATGAACAAACGGGGACAAAAACCGCGATTTCTACACGAAAACGGCGACGAACAAAAACCGCAAAAAGTATCGCAAGACATTCTGGACGAAAGCATTACGCGATTCGATAATACAAAGCGGAAAAATAAGAATCGCAACCAGAATCTCAACCGTCCGAATCAACCGAATCAGCCGCGCCAACCGAATAATCATCGGCAAGAACCGCGTACATTCACGCATCATCCGAGAAAAAATGATAACAATAACGCACAATAAACCGCCTAAAATTCAAGGCATGATAATAGCAGGCTTCTTGTTGTTATGTATGGCTTGTGCGCATACCGATACATTTTCGGAGTTTCACTCTTTTCCCGAAATCGAATGGAAACAATCGGAAATCGTTCGTTTTGAAGCGCCTGTAAGCGATACGTCGAATTTATACAATCTGTTTATTGAAATTCGCAACAACAACCAATATCCGTTCGCGAATCTTTGGCTGTTTATTGATGTGAAAATGCCCGACGGCACCGTCCGCTCCGATACCATCGAAATCTCATTGGCCGATGTGTACGGAAAATGGAAAGGAACGGGAATCGGAACTTATTCATTATCCCATCTTTTCAAAGAAAAGTTTCAATATCCCGACACCGGAACTTACGTTTATACCATTCGCCAAGGAATGCGTAGCGAGGTTTTAAACGGAATTTCGGAAGTAGGGTTACGGATTGAAACGGTTCATTCGTCAAATACGCAATAAAAAATCGAGAGAAAAATGCCGGTTGGCATACAGGATTTTGAGAAATTGCGTACAAATGATTTTGTGTACTTGGACAAAATATCCTGTTATTTATTTAGATTTCAATACAGCTTCATACAATAGTGTTGAAACGTTAAATGCTGTTTTGGATGATTTCTTAAAAACTTTTGAACAAAAATGGGGAATCGAAAACGAAAGGGTTTTTCGGCGTACTGAAAAAAAACGATGCCTATTTGCGTTTTGTTTTTCTTAGTGGATATTTGACGATAAAATCTTACATGGAGGCACGGGGAATAAAGCGATGGTTAAGCAATTAAAGCTTTCACAAAAAGCAACGCATTTAATTTCATACCTTAAATCCGCAATTAAGCGATTAGATATATTAGCAAAGCGTTATAAATAAAATACTTAAAACGCTTTGCTGTTTGAAAAATTATCACTAAATTTAGTGCTCCCAACAAAAAAATAAAGTGGTTTTTCAAATGGCAAAGATACAAAAAATTTCAAACGACATTACACCTTT
>BNWW01000032.1 GCA_025999115.1 Bacteroidia bacterium | reverse complement strand
GCCGAAGGCGGACACGAAAATATGTTGAAAGCCGCAGCGCAAGTTCGCGACGAAGGCATTGCACATCCGATTTTGTTGGGAAATGACGAACGCATCGAAAAATTGGCCGCCGAATATCATATCAATTTGGATGGAATTGAAATCGTAAACTTGCGCCACGACCGCGAAACGGAACGCCGTCATCGCTACGCCAAAATTCTGGCCGAAAAACGCGCCCGCGAAGGAGCTACTTTGGACGAAGCCATCGACAAAATGTTTGAACGAAATTATTTCGGCATGATGATGGTCGAAACCGGCGATGCAGATGCTTTTGTTACAGGAGTTTACACCAAATATTCGAATACAATCAAAGTGGCGAAAGAAGTCATCGGTATTCAAGACGGATACAAGATTTTCGGTGCGATGCACATTTTTACCGGTTTGCCTTGGGAGTGATAAAGCAATGCTTTTTCTTTCAAACTTTGTGCCATATTAAAACCTAAATAATTAAAAAATGAATTTGCAAAAGTAGTATTTTTATTTTGATTTTTTGTTGATTTTGTAAGAAACCGGCAGGGTAAACCATCTTAAATCAATTTTATCGTTCGGGATACAAAGCCTCCCACCACTCCGGTTGTTCTTTCAACCACCGCGCAAACCAAGCATAAATTGTTTTGTTCCATTCGATGCGTTTTTTGTAATCGTAAATGGCGTGATTTTCGCCTTTCACTTGGATAAATTCGACTTCTTTCCCCAAGATTTTCAAGGCGTTATACATTTGAATGCTTTCGCCGACCGGTACATTCGTGTCGGCCGTACCGTGTAATAACAACAAGGGCGTATTGATTTTATCCGCATGAAACAGCGGACTTTGTTCGATGTATAACTCTTTGTTGTTCCACGGATAGGAATGGGCGCTGGCTCCTCCGCTATACGAATATCCCCAATAGCCTTCACCCCAATAACTTGCAATGTTGCTGATGCCTGCGTGTGAAACGGCAGCGGCGAAAAGCGGCGTTTGCGTCTGCAAATATTGGGTCATAAATCCACCGTAAGAAGCTCCGATACAGCCGATTTTCGTGCTATCGACAAACGAATGTTCCCGGTAGAATTTTTGCGTGCCTTCGATAATTTCACCGGCAGTCTGTTTGCCCCAAGCGTTTACGTGGCGGGCGGCAAATTCCTGCCCGAAACCGGTGCTTCCCGATGGTTGCAAAGTGTAAACGACATAGCCTAAAGCGGCGTAAACCTGTAAAGGATAGGTGCTTTCAAAATTACGCGAGGTAGGCGAAGTGCCGCCGTAATAATACACAATCACCGGATATTTTTGGGTTGAATCGAAATTGGGCGGCAAATAATAACGGCCGTAAACGGTTGTGTTTTCGGAAGAAACAAAATTCCAATCCGTAACGGGAGATAAAGTCATCTCTTCCAATTGTTCTTTAAAAGGATCGGCCAATAAAGTCGATTTTTTCGTTTTCAAGTTGTAAGTATAGAGGCGAAATGCATGATCGATTCCTTCGCCACGGAAAAGCGCCAGCGCTTGCGTATCGGCCAAACTGAATGACGTAATCAAATCTTCCGGCAAATCTAATTTTGTAAATTGTTGATTTTTAGGATTATATTGATAAACCTGACGATAATCGCGGTCTTCCGCCCGAAAATAAATTTGTTGATCGAAGGGCGACCAAAGAGCCGCTTCAATATTCGGATCAAAATTTTTGGTAATCGCTTCCACTTTTTTTGTTTGCAAATCATATAAAAAAGCTTGCGTATCGTAGGTGTTGGAGATTTGATTTTCGGCGATATTCAGTCCGGTTCCGTCGAAAGCTTCCCCCGCACCGAGTAATAAAATTTGTTTGCCGCCGGGCGAATAAAGGGCGTTATTCAAAAAATCGTCGGTCAGCAAAGTGTCGGTTTGCAAGGTTTGTAAATCGATTTCCAACAACGTTGTCGTTTGAAACGGGCGGCGCGTAATGACTTCTTCCGATGCGATACACAGCAACTTACGACTATCGAAACGCACATCTACGGGATAAATCCGGCTACGTCCGAACGATAAAAATTGCAGGGTTTTATCGGTAATGGAATAGCGGGCTAAATTGTAGCGACCACGAAAAGCGTTGCTCCGGTCGCTCGGTGAAAGTGTGCGCGTTAAATCGCCTTTATCGGCCGGGATTTCCTCTCCAATGGTCAAAATCAGACTTTTCCCATCGGGAAGCAAAGCATAAGAATCGAATTTAAGTTCCTCTGCCAAAACGGTTTCCGAAAAAGAAGCCAAATCCAACAAAACGATGTCTTTGTCGCTTTGTCCGTTGCGGGAATAAACCAATTGGTCTTTGCCGAAAACCCATTGCGGCGAAACGCTTTCGGGAAAACGATAGACGGTTTGATTATTTTCCGTTTTCCGCAATTCTTTTTGTGATACGGTTTTACCTCCTTGAAAAGTGGTTGAAAGCGTAATCAGATAATATTTTCCGGTAGATGAAATACTGCCGGATGTAACCCGGTTGCCTTCCAGAATATCGTTAATTGTGATTCGTCGTTTTTCGTCTGTCGAAAAAACAATTTGCGCCAGGGAGTCGGCTTTAGCCGGTTTTAATGTTATTTTCAATGCTTGTTCACGATTCTCTTTCGATTCGGTTAATTGTTTGATTATCACTTCGTAGCGGCGAGGTTCCAAAGTCAATTCAATGTCGATTGCTTTCGATTTGGAAAGACTGTCTTCGGCCGTTTCTTTTGTTTTTTCTTTTTTATTGTTGATGTAAATTTCCAGGCGATCGGTTGAAGTAATGCTTAATGTGGCTTTGCAATAGCGGTCTGCATCCACATCGAAAGCCAATAATTGCATTGCATAATCCGAACCGGAAACCGTATTTTTGAAATGGAAAATGCTATCGCTACCAGCCTTCAAAATATTTTTACTGTCGCGAATGAGTGAAAAATCGATTCGGTTTTGCAGCAGATTTTTATCGGCAAAAGCCTTGCGATTGACATCCAAACTATCCAATTGAATGGGTTTACTAATCTGTATTTCAGCCGATTGTTTCATTTCTAAAACCGGAATTACGGATTGTGCGCCGATGCCTTGTGTGAGGACAAAACACATTCCAAACAGCCAACCTGTTTTTTTACATTTTTTCATTTTATTTGAATTTCTGATTGATTCGGGGAGGCAAAGTTACAAAAATTCGGAAAACTTCCGTACTTTTGTAGTTCGAAATTCTAATACGATTGAATTATGTTCAAAGAAAAAACAATTGTTTATACATCCGGCACATTCGATATGTTTCATTATAATCATTTGCGGATGATAAATTATGCCCGTGCATTGGCCGATATTCTGATTGTCGGTGTAAGTACCGACGAATTGGTTGCGTCTTACAAGTCGCCTCCGATTATTTCGTTCAACGAACGGCTGCAGATTCTCGAAGCTCTGAAAACACCCGATATTGTGATTCCGCAACACACGTTAGACCATACGGAAATTGTTAAAAAACTGAATATCGACGCTTTTGTAGTGGGCGACGATTGGTTCGGCAAATACGATTATTTGAAAGAATTGGGCGTCCAAGTGTTTTATTTTCCTTATGGCGTCGGCACTTCCACTACCAATATAAAAAAGACGATTCACGACAATTATGAGGCTTCGCTTCGTTCGCAACGCCAGTCGAAACCTGTGTCGGTTGTCCAACCGTCGGAGCAAAAAAAGAAATGAAACAAGCGATTTTAATTACCGGAGGTACCAAAGGCATCGGGCAAGCAGTGGCTTCCCGTATGGCCTCATCGGGTTATCCGCTGATTTTGACTTATGCGAATGACGATGAAGCCGCCCGCGCAACCGCGCAACAATTACGTGACGAACAGGCTGTGGAAGTAACTTTGTTAAAAGCCGATATTTCCGATGTGAAAGCGATTGATACAATTGCCGGTTTTTTGGAAAGTAATTATATGAAGCCGGAAGCGGTGATTTTCAATGCGGGATTGACTTGTCGCGATTCTTTTGAAAATCTTCGCCCTGCCGATTGGGAACGGGTATTTTTTGCCAATGTGCATTTTCCGGTTTATTTGTTGCAACGGATTGCCGGATTGATGGCGCCGGGCGGAAGCGTAGTATTTACCGGCTCGCTGATGGGCATCGAACCTCATTCGGTATCGTTGGCTTATGGGGTTACGAAAAGTGCGATTCATGCCTTGGTTAAAAATCTGGTTAAATTTTTGTCGCCTTACCATTTGAGAGTCAATGCCGTCGCCCCGGGATTTGTGGACACCGAATGGCAGAAAAATAAACCGGCCGAAATACGTCGCAATATAGAAAATAAAATTGCTCTGGGACGTTTTTGTACGCCGGAAGAAATCGCCGAAGTGTATCAATTATTGATTGAAAACCGGTATTTTAATGGCGAAATTGTTGTAGTAGATGGTGGATACAGTTATAAATAACGCCCAAAAACAATCGTCGTTCCGCCATTTTGTGCTGATTATCTCCGAACATCCGCAATTCGGATGGAAATTATCGTTGCATTTAGCGGAACATCAAAAGAGTGGTTCCTGTTATTTGAGCGGAATCCCCAATTACAAGGAAGAGGCGGCTAACAATCGCGACGAAACCGAATTGCTCTTGATTCGCGCGATAGAAGAAATTTCCGAAAAAGCGCTCATCAAGGCTTATTGCCGGGAACAGGATAAAACGAAAATTCCACAAACAACCCTCGATAATTTGATTCGCCCGCGCATCGAACGGCAATGTTCCAAAATCCTGCAATTGGCGCTTGCGACGGATACGCCTGTTTTTTTCCGTCAAAACATCAAAGTGAAATCGTTTTCCGAAAGCAATCAGGTGGAAATTTTGTCCGAACCCAGCCGTTGCGTTTTCAATTTTATTAAAGACGAAAACGGATTGCGCTATTTTATTTCGCTGACTAACAACGAGAAAGAAACCGAGTTGCAACAAGAAACCGCGATCATATTATCGGAAGAACCGTGTATTGTGCTGTTAGCGAAGCAAATCCATCAGGTAAACGACATCGAAGCCAAAAAACTGAAACCGTTTTTCACGAAAACGCATATCCAAGTACCGGCGACATCCGAAAAAGAATATATTCAAAAATTTGTCCTCAAAACGATTCCCAAATATGAAGTGAAAATCGAAGGAATCGACATGATTGAAAAACAACCGATTAAACAGGCTATTTTGATTTTGGAAGAGGATTTTTATCAACGTTTATGCCTTTCGCTGGTTTTCCAATACGACGACCGGCGGTTTGAAGCTGCATCCGTAAAAAAGAAGAAAATCGTTAGTGTGGAGGAACGAAACGGCGCAGAAACCATCGTTTGGTTGGAACGCGACATCGCCTGGGAAAATCAATGCGCCGAATATTTATCCGAAACCGGATTGAAAAAAGAGGGCGACCATCGTTTTTATCTGCCGAACCAATCCGAAATTTTACAAAAATACGGCTTAATCGGTTGGTTGAACCGGCATTCGGATGAATTAAAAGAATTTCAAATCGAACAACAAACCATTCGTGAATATTACAACGGCACAGTATCCGTTCAATCACAAGTGGACGAAAAAATCGATTGGTTTGAAATGAAAATCGAAGTCGTGTTGGGCGACCATTTAAAAATCCCTTTCACCCGCTTCCGGAAACACATTTTGAACGGCAATCCCGAATTTGTTTTACCCGACGGACGCATTTTTATCCTGCCCGAAGAATGGTTTTCGCGCTATCAGGAAGTGATGATGTACAGCGAATCCGACGAACAGATGCTCCGTTTGCGGAAAATACACGGCCATTTATTGAACGAAACAAACGAAATATTACAACCGGTTGATAATCCGGTCGATCTATTCAAGCAACCGACCGTTTTGCCTGAAATTCCCGCCCATTTGGAATCCATTCTTCGTCCTTACCAAAAACAGGGGTTTTATTGGCTGAACCATCTGTATGAATTGCGTTTCGGCGGTTGTTTAGCCGATGATATGGGATTGGGTAAAACATTGCAAACCATTGCATTACTCGATTTTATTTATTCCAAAAAAACATCCGAATCGCCGCTTCAAGATTTCTTACAGGGAGAAGGACAATTATCGCTTTTCAACCAATGGGACAGCCCGGCGAAAGGACATTTGCCGGCATCGTTGGTCGTAGTTCCGACTTCTCTTTTGCACAATTGGAAAAACGAATTGAAAAAATTCGCGCCCGGTTTGAAAGTTTATATTCATGCCGGAATTAAACGATTGAAAACGAAAGAAATAGGAAAAATTTTTAAACATTACCAAATCATTATTACTTCGTATGGAATGGTTCGGAGCGATTTGGATTATTTGAAAAATTACGATTTTCTGTATTTGATTTTAGACGAAAGTCAGTCGATAAAAAACCCTGATTCGATTAGTTATCAAGCTGTTAAGCAATTAAAATCAACACATCGTTTAGCGCTGACCGGAACACCGATTGAAAATTCGTTGAACGATCTTTGGGCGCAATTCAATTTCATCAATCCGGGATTATTGGGAAGTTTTTCGTCATTCAAAACAAACTATATCAACAAGATAACAAAAGAATATAATCAACCGGCCGAAACGGCGCTTTTGAAATTGATTCGTCCCTTCCTGCTTCGCCGTACCAAAGAAGAGGTTGCACCCGACTTACCGCCTCTGTTTCAGGAAATTGTGTATTGCGATATGACCGAATCGCAGGAAATGCTATACGAAAAAGAGAAAAACAACATCCGCAACCACTTGTTGGAAAACAAGGAAATGTTTGCGAAAAACAAACTGATGGCCTTGCAAAGTCTGATGCGATTGCGTTTGCTGGCCAATCATCCGGCTTTGGGCATTCCTTCTTATACGGGCGACGCCGGAAAATTCGACCAGATTTTGATGTATTTCGAAACCATCCGGGAAAGCAAACACAAGGTTTTAATTTTTTCATCGTTTGTTAAACATCTGAAACTCTTGGCGCAAGCCTTTGATGATAAAGCTTGGAAATACGCTTGGCTAACCGGTGAAACGCAAGATCGCGAAACCGAAATCGACCGTTTCAACCGAAATAACGATGTGCAATGCTTTTTTATTTCGTTGAAAGCCGGTGGCGTGGGATTGAATCTCACGGCGGCCGATTATGTTTTTATTATCGACCCGTGGTGGAATCCGGCGGCCGAAATGCAAGCTTTGAGTCGCGCCCATCGTATCGGACAGGACAAAAGCGTGATGGTTTACCGCTTCATTTCCACTCAATCGATCGAAGAGAAGATTTTGCATTTGCAGGCCGCGAAACAAAAGCTTTCCGCTACATTTGTCGCAAGCAACAATCCGTTAGATGATTTGGATTCCAACGAGATTATTTCTTTATTAGATGCTTAAAACATGAAACGCATTTTGATTATCGGAAGCACGGGGCAGATCGGCTCGGAATTGAGCCGGAAGTTGAAAACGATTTACGGAAGCGATAATGTCGTTTGCGGTTATTTCGCACCGCCTTATCCCGACGGTTTTTTCGACGACGGCCCCACGGTTCAAATCGACGCCACGCAGATTGATCAAATCGCCGAAGCGGTCAAAAAATACAAAATCGACACTATTTATAATTTGGCGGCGATTCTGTCGGCCACAGCCGAAAAAAATCCGCAATTGGGTTGGGATGTCGGCATCGGCAGTCTGTTGAATTGTTTGGATGTGGCGCGCGATTATAAATGCGCGATTTTTACACCGAGTTCGATCGGCGCTTTCGGTCCCGATACACCGCGCGTTCAAACGCCGCAAGACACCATTCAGCGACCGAACACGGTTTATGGCATCACGAAAGTGGCCGGCGAGTTGATTAGCGATTATTATTTTCATCGTTGGGGCGTGGATACTCGTTCGGTACGTTATCCCGGCCTCATTTCCAACCTCACTTTGCCGGGCGGCGGCACCACCGATTACGCCGTCGAAATCTATTACAAAGCCGTGAAAGGCGAAAAATTCCTTTGTCCGCTCCAAGCCGGCACCTTTTTGGATATGATGTATATGCCCGATGCCTTGGATGCCGCCATACAATTGATGGAAGCCGATCCGGCACGTTTGAAACATCGTAATTCATTCAATATCACAGCGATGAGCATCGATCCCGAAATGTTGCGGGCCGCCATTTTAAAACATCTTCCCGATTTTCAAATGGAATACGACATTGATCCGTTGAAGCAATCCATTGCCGATTCGTGGCCGGATTCAATGGATGATTCTTGCGCTCGTGAGGAATGGGGATGGAGGCCGAAGTTTGATTTGGGGGCGATGACGGGGGATATGATTCGGGCGCTCGGTCACATTCAATATTAAAAGCTATTACGAACATGGTCTTTATTGACATAGAAACTACCGCCGAGGGTAAGCAAGTATTAGATATCGGTGCGTTGAGCGAAGGGAAAGAATTGCACACAAAATCATTAGATGAATTAGGAGTTTTCTTTTGTGGCACGACGTATATTTGTGGTCATAATATTTTTGCGCATGACTTAAAATATTTAGATAAACCGATTCAACACGCAAACATAACCAAGTTTATTGACACGCTATACTGGTCGCCCTTACTTTTTCCGAACAGACCGTATCACGCACTTGTTAAAGACGATAAATTACAAAGTGATGATGTCAACAACCCCTTGAATGATGCCAAAAAAGCAAAAGATTTATTCTTGGATGAGGTAACAGCATTAAAGCAGTTTTTTCATTACGATAGTTTTCGGTCTTATGAAGGCGAAGAACTCCAAAGGAATGCGGTCGTTGCTGCTATTGAAAACAAATCTATACTTGCTGTATTTCCGACAGGTGGAGGAAAATCAATCACTTTTCAATTACCGGCATTAATGTCGGGAGTGAATGAAAAAGGACTAACCGTTGTCATATCGCCCTTACAGTCGTTGATGAAAGACCAGGTGGATAACCTTGAACAAAAAGGAATTACCGAAGCTGTTACCATAAACGGTTTATTAGACCCTATAGAAAGAGCCAAATCGTTTGAAAGAGTGGAAGATGGTTCGGCATCGTTGCTGTATATTTCTCCGGAATCATTGCGATCAAAATCTATTGAAGCACTGCTTTTGAAACGAAATGTAGTGCGTTTTGTTATTGATGAAGCTCACTGTTTCTCGGCTTGGGGACATGATTTTCGGGTGGATTATCTTTATATCGGCGATTTTATCAAAGAACTTCAAGAGAAGAAAAATTTAACTGATAATATCCCCATCTCTTGTTTTACGGCAACCGCCAAACAAAATGTCATCAACGATATTAAGGATTATTTCAAAGAAAAACTATCGTTAGAACTTACTGTTTTTAGGGCAAGCGCTGCAAGGACTAATCTCACTTATCATGTCTATAATGAAGAAGGTGATGCAGGAAAATACTTGAAATTAAGGAACTTGCTTGATGGTAAAAATTGTCCGACCATTATTTATGTTTCAAGAACGCGCAGAACGCAAGAAATAGCCAAGAGGCTTACCGAAGACGGATATACCGCCGTTCCGTTTAACGGCAAAATGGAGAAGGAAGAGAAAATCAAAAATCAAGACCTGTTTATGAGTGGCGAAGTTCAAATTATCGTCGCTACCACTGCTTTTGGTATGGGTGTGGATAAAAAAGATGTGGGTATGGTGATCCATTATGATATTTCCGATTCATTGGAAAACTATGTTCAGGAAGCAGGCAGAGCCGGACGCGATGAAGCCATTACGGCTGATTGTTATGTGCTTTTTAATGATGATGATTTGAATAAGCATTTTACATTACTGAATCAAACCAAACTCAGTTTAAAAGAAATTCAACAGGTTTGGAAAGCGATAAAAAACATTACCAAACTACGCTCCAAAGTGTCGCAATCTGCGTTGGAAATTGCCAGAAAATCCGGATGGGACGATTCGGTAATGGACATTGAAAGTAGAGTAAAGACTGCTATATCTGCATTAGAACAGTCCGGTTTTTTGAAACGCGGGCAAAATATGCCCCGGATTTTTGCGAATAGTATTTTGGCTAAAAATGCGGAAGAAGCGATTGTAAGAATAAATGCTTCCTCTAAATTTGATGACAGGTATAGAGGGTATGCCGTACGTATCATTAAGAATTTGATTTCTGCAAAAAGTAAGTCTCGTGGGAATGAAGACGAAGCGGAGTCGCGCGTGGACTACATCGCTGACCGACTTGGAATTGTTAAAACAGATGTGATAAGAACAATAAATCTTCTTCGGGAGGAAAAAATATTAGCTGACGCAAAAGACCTTAGCGCGTTTATTAGAAGAAAAGAGCATGTAAATCAATCGCTCAAAATATTAAAAACGTTCCATAAACTGGAAAAATTCATGCTATCCGAACTCAATGAAGGGGAACAAACATGGAACATAAAAGAACTTAACGGCAACGCCGAAGAAGCTTGTGAAGAAGTTTCACTCAATCAAATCAACACCATTATCAATTTTTGGGCGATAAAAAATTGGATAAAACGAACACCGCAAAATTCAAAAAATCACCTGACAATAAAACCGAATTTTTCGATAGAGGAAATCGGGCAAAAAAAGGAAAAACGAGATATCTTAGCCCAATTTATCATTGAGTATCTTTACGGAAAGTGCAATGAAAAATCAATCAATAAGAATGAAGAGGAAACAATCGTTGAATTTTCGTGTGTCGAATTGAAAGAGCACTTTGAAAAGAATCTTTTTGGCGACAAAGCCGATTTTGACGAGATAGATGATGCCCTTTACTATCTCTTAAAAATCAATGCGTTGAGAATTGAGGGCGCTTTTCTCGTCGTGTATAATGCGATGCAGATTGAACGCACAGAAAAAGATAATAGTGTACGTTATAAAAAAGAAAATTATGGCCAACTGGAAGAATTTTATCATAGTCGAATGCAACAAATCCATATTGTCGGCGAATATGCCAACAAGATGGTGCATGATTATCAAGAAGCATTAACTTTTGTAGATGACTATTTTACAATGGATTATGATCTCTTTTTAAGAAAGTACTTTAAGGGAGATAGAAATACAGAAATTAACAGCAACATTACTCCGAAAAAATTCAAAAAGATTTTTGGAGAACTTTCGCCTGCTCAGTTGCATATTATTAAGGATAAAGAATCAAAATATATTGTTGTTGCGGCGGGTCCCGGTAGTGGAAAAACCAAGTTATTGGCACACAAACTCGCTTCTCTCTATATGATGGAAGATGTGAAGCATGAACAGATGCTGATGCTTACATTTTCAAGGGCGGCAGCAACCGAGTTTAAGAAACGTCTGATGGGATTGATTGGAAATGCAGCTAATTTTATTCAAATCATGACTTTTCACTCCTATTGTTTTGATTTACTCGGAAAAGTAGGTTCGTTAGAGAAAACAGATGAAATTATAAAAAACACGATAGAAAAAATCAATAGCGGCGATGTTGATATAAGTAGAATTACAAAAACCGTTCTGGTAATCGACGAGGCGCAGGATATGAGCGAGATAGAATTTTTGCTCATTAAAACACTAATGGAGAAGAACGAGGAGATGCGTGTCATTTCGGTAGGAGATGATGACCAGAATATTTATGAATTTAGAGCATCCAATTCAAAATATATGGAAGAATTTTTGACTTATCCGGAATCTAAAAAATATGAACTTATAGACAACTACAGAAGTAAAAACAATATCGTAGAATTTGCCAATTTATTTGCAACTCAACTTCCTCACAGAATCAAATCCACGCCTATCTATGCAAAAGACCGAACAAACGGACAATTAAAGATAGTTAAATATTCCACAGAAAACTTGACTGTTCCGGTAGTTCAAAACAGTATCAAAGAAACATTGACCGGAAGTACAAGTATTTTAACAAAGACCAATGAGCAAGCCCTTGAAATTGTCAGTTTGCTGATTAAAAACAATATTCCGGCAAAACTGATTCAGACGAATACAGGGTTTAGTCTATCTGATTTGGTTGAAATTAGATATTTCATTGATTCCTTGAATTTTCGTGATGACAGTTACACCATAGAATTGGATGTTTGGAAAAATGCGAAAATCGCTCTCAATAGACATTATAGCGGAAGCGCCAACTTGAAAGAATGTCAGAAACTCCTCCAAGATTTTGAAGACACGAATAATAAGATCAAATACAAAAGTGATTTCGAGCAATTTATTCGGGAATCCAAGTTGGAAGATTTTCAAAGTGTCAATGATGACACTATTCTCGTATCAACCATCCATAAAGCCAAAGGCAGAGAATTTGATACTGTTTTTCTTGCATATAACCAAAGCAACACGTTGAATGAAGATGATTTAAGAGCTGTATATGTTGCCATCACCCGGGCGAAGAAAAATCTTTTTATTCACTATTCCGGCAACTGTTTTGATGATATACGCATCGAATCCACAAAGATAATTATTGATAACTATCATTACGACAAATCGGATGAAATCGTATATCAGTTGTCCCATAAAGGGGTTTACCTAAACTATTTTACATTTGTTCAAGAGAAAATTGAAAAAATCAGAGCCGGAGTAAACTTAGAAATTAATGAAGTGGGATGTTGTTATGAAGGGAAACAAATTTTAAAATTCTCCAATGAATTTGCCAAAGAAATCACCAAACGTAACGAGCAAAATTATATGCCCTCTGTCGCAGAAGTCAGAGCCGTTGTTTACTGGAAAAATAAAGAAGATCGTGAAGTTAAAATAATTCTTCCGGATATTTACCTAAAAAAATAAATTGCAGTAGAATTTACTGATATTTCAATCGACTCATCATACTTCATATAATCATTTCTGCGACAAAGATAAAATATTGCTATTAATCTGCGTAAATCCGTTTAATCTGCGTTATCTGCGCGCTAAAAAAAAGAAAAAATGCAACAAAATCAAACATTTCGCTTTATACCGTTCAAGGAATTTGCCCCCGACCCGTTGCGGTTCCGGATTTATATTCTGTTTTTAGTCTGCTTTCAATTTTCCAACGGAATGTATTTTTGCGCAACGGGCCAAATTGGTGGCGATTTGTCGTTTATTTAATCATAATGTTCTTTTACAAAGCTACCATCGCTGTTAAACGTCGCTTCAATCTCGGTTTCTCTTTTTTCCAGCGTTACTTGATAGAGCGTTTTTTTTCCTTGAATGATTTTTTGGGCATCGCGGTCGAATTTGAAAGCGGGATACTTCGTCTGCGCCGCGTTTTTGATAATGGCGGGAACTTCCGACAGCCGAATGTCAACAATGTACATCAACAGATTTCCGCCGGCATCGTAGAAGGCTTTGTAGTCCGTCCATTTGATTTCAAATTCGGCTTCGTAGATTCCGGCTGCCGTTTCCCACTCAATGTCACGCGCTGCCGGAAAGTCTTTTTTTAGCTGTTGCGACAGCGTTTCGTTGGGGAATACATCATGGGCGTTTGCCGTGTGATAACTTTGGATTAACTCTTCGATTTTTTCGTCCGAATACTTGGTCGAAACTGCCGGAGTTTGAGCTGCTGCCGTCAGGCTCATCACGAATAGTGCGCCTGCAATACTTAATGTTCTAAAAATACCTTTCATCTTATAAAAATTTTAATGTTTACGCTGCAAAGATGAGGCATGAATCTGGAAAGATTTGGGAATACGGCTGAGTTTGTGTGGAAGCTAAAGCCGGCAAGCCCTCGACAATAATTCCTCTTCGGAATATGTGCAAAGCCAGTTGGCAAAGGTGGATAGGATTTTGAATTATAAACAGTCCTCTTGTTTATTAACAAACTTTTCGTATTTTTGTGCATGCTATAAACAGAACACAATGCGACATCGGATATATTACGCTCCTCCGCCACCGCTTGACACTGCGAAATTAAGTGAGTCGCGCTTCGTAACTCTTGAATTATCAAGGGATAAGAGATTTTTAGGTGGGGGGGGGTAAATCACTCATTTACAGCAAGTTACAAAATAACAGCAATACTATTTTTAAAAAACCTTCGGGAAGGATTCAACTCTTTTTCCCGAAGGTTTTTTTGTTGGTATATTCTCAATGAATTATTAACGATTCCGGAAGGAAGATAAACACAATGAAAAAGATGAAAAGTAAATTGAAAGTTTTAGCAGTGGCAAGTGTGATTTTCTTCACGCTCACTGCACAGGCACAGTCCGTCAAAGGTCCCGAACGCGAAATCGCGTTTACAGTCCAACCGCAGGGCAACAAAAACGGTTACGAAGTGAAAATCACGCTCAAGTACCGTTTCCAACTTTGCGTTGATAAAATTACGCTCGATGGCTACCGCACCAAACATGAGCCGCAAGCCTATTGGTACAATGGCAAACGCTACACTTATCTGGATTTAGATGAACTGAACAGGAAAAATAACACTGCCTTGAAATTTGCCCCTGCCGACCAACACCTCTGTCCGAATTTAGATTTTACGGCTGACATTTATGCCTATCGGGAGCAAGCGAAAGGCGGCGGTTTAAATGTGGGCGAACCTCAATTATATGCCAAAGGCGAATGGTTTTGGGTAAATTTGTCGAGTTGGGGCAGTTGCCTCGGCGACTACGGAGGCAAATACAAGGGTTACGAAAATGAAATGAGCGCCGCGCGAAAAAACCGCATAGGCGACCTGTTTCTTAAAAACATTAAACCCAAAGACAGCCCCTCGCGCGATTACGAAATCGAAAACGCTTTGGGCGGCAAAACACAACGCCCCCTCGAAACATTCAAAGACGTGAAACAGGTAACCGAAAACCTGAAAAGCGAAGCAAAATCAGCCGCCGCAGAACGCGCAAATGCCCAAAAACAGTCGAAAAACGGAAAAAGCCAATCCGTTGACGACCTCCTCAACAGCACCGGTCGTGCCGAAAAACAACAAGACCTCGACGCCCTGCTCGGCAGCACCGGTTACAGCAAGCAGGAACAAACCAACCGCAACCTGACACAAGCCGATGCCACCGCCGCCAACATTACCTCATTCAGCGACCGCACACACCTTGCCGAAGCCCAAAAACTCTACCAAAAAGCCCTTGCCGATGAGCCAAATAACTCCCATGCCGCTAATCAACTGAAAAGGGTGGAGTGGATTTTGAAAAACTACGGTGTGGAAATCAATGGCGTGACTTGGGCTATAAGTAATGTGGGAAAACCCGGCGAATTTGTGGAAAATGATAGTGAGGTTGTTTATTACCATAGAGAAACGGCTCAAATGGCTTGTCCCGAAGGGTGGCGATTGCCTACAAAATCAGATTTTGAAAAACTTGTTGCAAGTGGCAGCCGAGAAAAGAAAACAGAAAAAATAAGTGGGCGAGAATTTGCTAATGGAAAATTATTCTTGCCACTTGTTGGCTACGGCAATAATAGGCACAACCAAGAAAATGGATTTTATAATACCACAAAAGGTGATTATTTTTACGCCCCCCCAACAAATAACATTAACGGTGTGTATTGGGGCAGTGATTGCAAGTTTGTTATTTTCGGTTTCAGTGCAATAGGCTCTGTTGCAACGGCAGATAAACCCTATCGAATAGATATAGGACAAGGAACATTATCGGAAGATAACAGAGGTTGGGAATGTGTTCGTTGTGTATTAGATTCTAAATAAATTTTAAACAAAAATAAATTAATAATTTTTAAAGAAAAGGAGATTAAAAAATGAAAACAATTAGTAAAAAATTAGTTTTAATCGGCATTGCAGTAGTGATGTCGGGCGTGAGTTTTGGGCAGGATATGATTCCTCAAAAAATAGACATTGACATAACTACAATAAAAGGGGAATCAGAGAATTTGTTAAATGATAAAGTAAGTAGAATAAAAGAGGAAGTAAATAAAATAAAAGAATTGCCTCTCGTCAATGCTGCTGACTCTACGCAACGTCAAGCCTCTATTGAGAATGTAAATAGAGAAATAGAGAGGTTAAAAACCGATATTAATGATTTTTACAGAAAAACTAACGATGCTATTGAAACAGGAAAAAACTCATACAATAAACAACTTGATGAAATTCAAAAATCTTTAAATGACTTAGAAAATAAAAACACTGCGGTTAAAATTGTAGTGGATAAAATTAACGAGGCAACTAAATTAAGTGAAGAAATAGGAGAACTCAATAATAAGGTTACAGATAAAGATAAAAAAATTAACAATCTTACAATAGAAAACAATGCTTATAAACGTTCTTTAGAAGCAATAAAAGACACTACGAAATTTGGTCCTTTTGGTATCGGTTTGGCATTAGGAATGAATATTGATTTGTTCAATCAAACTTCATATTATACTGATAGGGATTCTCTTGCAAAATCGGATTCGTATTGGGCTATTGGTTCAGGTATGATTTCCGCAATAGTTTATTATAAATTTGCAAAACGATGGCGTGTCGTTTTGAATTTTCCATTAGCAACTTTTTTGGGAAAAGACGCAAAATCATTTTTTAATGAAAAAGTGAATTTTGGTGCAGGCTTAGCGTGGGATATTACAAAAGAAACAGAAAAAGGATTGTCTTTGTTTTTAATTATCAATTTCAATACTCATAAACAGTTAAAAATAAACAAATATGAAGATTATAAATTCCCATATCCATACCTGACAACAATTGATATAGAAAAATATGATACAAGAAATATATTTACTCCTTCTGTTTATATAGGAGTTTGTTATCCATTTTAAATTTTCAAATATATGAAACGCTTATCATTCATTCTAATTTCACTTTTCTGCATTTTCGCAGCAAGTACGCAGACACAAACAAGTATCGACCTGTAAAAGTTATTCGAACTTGTAAATCAAAAAAAATAAGTAGTTTTGTGAAAAAATAATTCAAAACATGGCAAACGCAATACAAAAAACCGAACAACCTGCTGCCTATCTGCAATTTCTGATTGAGATATACAAGAGTAGTCCTGCCTTGCAGGCAGAAGTCGGCTCGCGATGTCAATCCGCAAACTGCGCTACGCTTGTATGCGGTTATGAAAATGCCGTCTTTCAGACGATTAGCGGCGCCCGACCTGAAAGGTCATATTTTCATAACCGCAGGTCAGCGACCTGCGGAGAGTACGCAAACAGCATCCGACCTGAAAGGTCATATCTTCATAACCGCAGGTCTTCGACCTGCGGGACAGAGCACGAACACCAACTACTGCCTGAAAGGCAGTACAGAAACACAGACCTGCGGAACAAAGCACGAATTACATAATTTTTAAATAAATATCAACATGAAATCAAAAATCATTCTAATTTCACTTTTCTGCATTTTTGCAGCAAGTGCGCAGGCACAAGGCATAGCCGAATGGCTGCAAACCGCGCGAACCGCCTTTGAAAACGGCGAATACCGCACCGTATTAACCAATGTAGCAAAAATCGAAGAGGAGGTAGGCAGCGCCACTAAACCTGCCACCGCCTACCTGCGCATTATGAGCCACTATCGGCTGCGCGAGTACGAAAAATGTGTATCTTCGGCAAATGCCTATCTTGCCGCAAAACCTGCACAGGACGAAACGCTGACGGAAATCCGCACCGCGCTTTCCGATGCAAAAGAGCAAATCCGCCTTGCGGAAGTAGCAAAACAGAAAAAACTTGTCGAACAGGAAGCCGAACGACAACGGCAGACAGAACTTGCCCGCCAAAAAGCCGCTTTTGAACAGGAAGCCGCCGACCGCTGGGCGCAGTTGCAGACTACAACCGATTTGTCTGCCCTGCAAACTTTTGTCGGCAAGTATAAAGATACGCCTTCGGCAACCACCGCACAAAGCCGTTACGACAGGTTGAAAAAAGAGGCGGATTTGCAGGCGAAATACCGCAATGATTACGCACAGTTGGAAAAGAAATTGACTTACGAAAAATCGGAAGTCAAACGCATGCGAAATTTTGCGATAGTTACCGGAAGTATCGGTGTCGTAGGCATTGGCGGCGGTATTGTTATACTGAATAAAAAAGTAGAAGAAGATGATTCTTTTTTTAAAAAATATGGGGGTGTGGCTGCCATTGTGCTTGGCTCTGTGGTTGGCATTACTGGGGTAAGTTTGGCTATTCCCGAAATGAACACCAGTAAAAGAAACGTAGAACGAATTGAACGCGAAATGAACACTTTACGCCCGAAAATGCAGTTAAGTCTTCAACCTCAGGTAATGCAAATAAATCCGTATTCAAAAGATTTGGCGTATGGAGTAGGGATTAGGTTTACATTTTAATTCAAAAAGATGGCAAACGCGATACAAAAAACCGAACAACCTGCTGCCTATCTGCAATTTCTGATTGAGATATACAAGAGTAGTCCTGCCTTGCAGGCAGCGGTCGGCTCGCGATGTCAATCCGCAAACTGCGCTACGCTTGTATGCGGTTATGAAAATGCCGTCTTTCAGACGATTAGCGCCGCTCGACCTGAAAGGTCATATCTTCATAACCGCAGGTCAGTGGTTAGTGAGCGAAGTCGAACTACGACCTGCGGAGAGTACGCAAACAGCACCCGACCTGAAAGGTCATACTTTCATAACCGCAGGTCAGCGACCTGCGGAAAAAGCACGAATAATAACAACTGCCTAACAGGCAGGACTAAAACACAAACAATATGAGTTATACAAGATTATTATATCACACCGTATTCTGTACGAAATACAGAAAAAACACCATTCCCGAAGCACACGAAAAGGAATTGTATGCCTATATTATGGGCATTATCAACAACAAAAAATCAAAACTTTATCGCATTGGCGGGACAGAAAACCATTTGCATTTGCTGTTTGATATGCACCCGACTTATGCCCTTTCCGATTTTATGAAAGAAATCAAGGAATATTCGAGCAAATGGTTAAAACAAAATGCAAATTTTCCTGATTTTGAAAGTTGGGCTGTCAGTTTTGCCGGTTTTTCATATAATTTGAACGACAGTCAGACGATAATCAACTACATAAAAAATCAAAAGGAACACCATAAACAAGTAAGTTTTGAAGAAGAATACCGTCAATTTTTAACAGATAATGGCATTGAAATAGATGAAAAGTATTTTCTCAAAGAGTAGTCCTGCCTTTCAGGCAGCGGTCGGCTCGCGATGTCAATCCGCAAACTGCGCTACGCTTGTATGCGGTTATGAAAATACCGTCTTTCAGACGATTAGCGCCGCCCGACCTGAAAGGTCATATTTTCATAACCGCAGGTCAGCGACCTGCGGAGAGTACGCAAACAGCACCCGACCTGAAAGGTCATATTTTCATAACCGCTGGTCAGCGACCTGCGGAACAAAGCACGAATAATAACTACTGCCTGAATTGAAAATCGGCGGTAGCCAAAGGCAGAGTGGTATTTATCAAAAAAAAGCGCAGACGAGCCGTTTTAATTAGCACTTAAACCTGACAGGTCTTGAAGACCTAACAGGTTTGGGCGAAAGTTGATTTTATTTTGAAAGTCGTTATAAAAAATGTAATTTTGCAGTCAGAAGTCATTATAAAAAGTGTAATTTTGCACCGAAAAGTTCTTACAAAAAATGTTTGAACAAAAGAAATATGAAAAGAGAATTTGAAAAATATTTAGAAAAATGGAGGGTTTCAAAAGACAGAAAACCGCTTTTGGTGCGTGGTGCAAGGCAGGTTGGCAAAACATATACGATTACAAAGTTTGCCAAAGAGCATTTTGAACACGTCGTGTATATATCATTTGATATTGACAGGTATTTAGATGTCATTTTGAAAGAAACGCTCAATCCTCAGGAAATTTTAGATGCCATATCTCAAAAACTTCAAATTCCGATTATTGAGGGCAAAACCATTATTATTTTTGACGAGGTGCAGGAACAGCCCCGCGCCCTGACTTCCTTAAAGTATTTCAACGAGAATATGCCGCGCATTCACGTCATTGCTTCCGGCTCTGCGCTCGGAGTTCTGCTGCATAAAGGTTTTTCTTTTCCTGTCGGCAAGGTAGATACGCAATATATGCGGGCTTTGTCTTTTTCAGAGTTTGTTGCGGCTGTCGAAAACGAAGAAATGGCAAAAATCCTTAATGATACCGATAAAATGCGGTTTTTTGCCTCAACATTTGAAAAACGCTTAAAACAGTATTTTTATATCGGCGGGATGCCCGAAATTGTTGCTTCGTTTGTCAAAAACAATGATTATGCAGAAGTTCGGGCGTTGCACGAAAAGATTATTAGCGATTATAAGGCGGATTTTTCAAAATACAATGACTACGACACTGCGCTTAAAATCAATGCTATTTTCGATTCTATCCCGTCTCAGGTGAGCAGGGAAAATAAAAAATTCAAATACAGCGAAATCAAAAAAGGTTCTCGCGCTGATGACTATTTAGTTTCGCTCGGCTGGCTCGAAAACAGCGACTTAATCCGTAAGGTTTTGGCTATTTACGAGCCGAAAATTCCATTAAAGTTTTATGAACAGCAACCTATTTTCAAACTTTTTATTAACGATGTCGGGCTGCTTGGAGCAATAATAGGTATTCATTCGGAAACCATATTGCAGGGCAACGCGCTTTTTACTGAATTTAAGGGAGCGTTAGCCGAACAGTTTATCTGTTCCCATTTGTACAGTAATTTTCACAGAATGAATTATTGGACTACCGAACAATCTAAAAACGAAATTGACTTTTTATTGCAGGCGTGGGATAGTTGTGTGCCTGTAGAAGTAAAATCGGGCTTCAACACGCAGGCAAAATCGCTCAAAGTATTCAGAGAAAAATATCAGCCGAAATTAAGTTTTCGCCTCTCGCTCAACGACTATAACAAGACAGACGATTTGATTGATTTGCCGCTTTATGCTGTGCATTTAATTCCAAAAATAATAGAAGAATATAACAAAAAATAAATGAATAAATAATGGGACAAATTAAAATATTTGGGTTGGCCTCTGACCGGTTTTTTCCTATGGAACCGGACAATTTTTATTTTCCAAAAGGTAGACCAGAAAAATATACAATAATAGAAATAAGTATTTTTGAAACGCCCAAACATAATTGGGGTATTCGCGGATTGCCCGGAGATGAATTACAAATAGATTATAAAGTGAATGTGTAAAATATTTTGTGTAATATATAATGAATAAACTTTTTGGAGGATATAGCGGTATGGATATAAATTATTGTGAATATAAAATAAGTACCAATAAAAATCTGATTTCAATAGATGACGTGTGTGATTTATTAAGCAAAAGTTATTGGGCAAATAATAGAAGCAGGGAAAAAATAGAAAAATCAATTGAAAATTCTATATGTGTTGGTATATATATTGCAGAAAAAATGGTTGGTTTTGCAAGAATTGTTACTGACTATGCAACAATGTATTGGTTGTGCGATGTAATTATTGATGAAGAACATCGTAAAAATGGATTGGGGAAAAAAATGATAGAATACATTATAAACATGGAAGAATTAAAGGATATGTTTGGTATTTTAGCAACAAAGGACGCACATAAATTATATCAGAAGTATGGATTTGAAATACAAACTGTAAAATATATGAGAAGAGATGCAAAAATTATATGAATTAATAATTTAAATAAAATAATAAAGTACAGGCAAACGACACATAACAGGTCTGTGCGGTAGCAGAACAAAAAAACCGCGTAAATCAGCGTTATCTGCGTGCAAAAAAATAAAAATATTATGAACACACAACAATTACAACAAGAACTACATTCTACGCTTACAAGAGCAGAACGTAACCGCAGAATACTAAAAATCAGCCAACTGATTTGTTACGGCGGCGCAACCATTTGGTTTATCGGCATTTTTGCGCTCAACGGCTTGATTTTTTCGGGCGGCGGCTCGCCGTTTATGCACGACTATGAGGCAAACCCCAATCCCACGTTTTGGGAGGCAAACAGAATGCTGGTCGTTATCATTCCGCTTTTTGCGCTGATAACGCTCGGCAGTATGGGGCTGGGCTATTTCTACAAAAAATTTACGACAGACGAACAAAACGCCGTGCGGCGCATCATCAAACAAATGTTTCCCGATGCCAAATGTTATTTGGAAGGAAAAGAGGCATTGCTGTTGCAAATTTACGGCAGCCGTTTCTTCGACGGCATTGCGCGGCGCAACGAACTGTCGGGCTATATTTTCGGCAATATCCTGTTTGAACTCAACGGACACCGGCTGAACATTCAGGATTTGGCGGTGCACAAAACCGCTTCGCAGTCAACTGTCAGCGGTTATCTTACCTTGTTCAAAGTGATGTTTGGCGGCGCATTTGCAAAACGAGTAGAAAACGTAACGAGCGATTTTCGCGGACTGTTTGCCAACGCGAAATTGGCAAAGGCTATCAACGGCAGCATCGTGATTTTCCCCGACCACTTGGAGCAGCACCTCGACTACCTCGCCCGTTCGCTGCAATCGCTCAAAAGCACAGGCGACTGCAAATTGGTACAACTCGAAGATGTGGAATTTGAACGCTATTTTGCCGTCTATGCCACAGACGAAATCACGGCGCGATACGTTCTTACACCGGCTATGATGCTGCGGATGACCGAGTTGCGCCGCAAATACAACCGCGATATAATGCTCTCGTTCAGCGGTGACCAGTTCTATTTTGCCGTGTCGATGCCCGAAGGATTTTTAACGCTGGGCGGCAACACGGACAACGCCGTTTACGACCTTTACGACAGCATAGAAGCAGCCCGCAGTCTTCTCAAAGAATTGAGATTGGACAAAGGCGTGGAGACGAAAAAAGAAATCGTCTTATAAATTGAGTTATTAATTAAAAACAAAAAAAACGTGTAGTTTTGCAAAAACATATTTTGTAAATTTTAAAATTATAGGAGATAAAAAATGTCAATAGAAATTGCAGCAAACAATAAAAACGAAATTATTTTATATCAGCCCGATAACGCTATTCAGTTGGAAGTGTTGGTAGAGAATGAAACCGTGTGGCTTACGCAGGCGCAAATGACCGTACTTTTTGAAACCACCAAACAAAATATCAGTTTGCACATAAACAATGCTTTTAAAGAGGGAGAAATTGAAAAAATTTCAGTTGTCAAGGATTACTTGACAACTGCTATTGATGGCAAAAATTATAACATAAAATATTACAATCTTGATGTAATAATTTCTGTCGGCTATCGTCTGAACTTTGATTTTCAAATGATTAAAATGAAATAATATGATTAAAGAAGGATATAAATATTCAGAACTAACTGAAAAAATTATTGGTTGTGCAATGACGGCGCACAAAATTTTAGGTAATGGTTTTCAAGAAGTTATATATCAACGCGCATTGGCAATTGAATTGGAATTGGCAGGGATAAGTTTTAAGCGCGAGTTTGAAATGCCTGTTTTTTATAGAGAATATCAAGTGGGAACGCGGCGTGTTGATTTTCTTGTTGAAGGCATAATTTCCGTTGAATTGAAAGCAATTAGCACGTTGGAAAACGTTAATCTTGCGCAGGCAATCAATTATTTGGAAGCATATAATCTGGAAATTGGATTATTGATAAACTTTGGCGAAACAAGTTTAAAATTCAAACGATTAACAAATAAAAAATTCAAATCATAAAAATCAATAAAATCATACGAAAATCAAAGTTCAGACGATTGCTCGACAACGAAATATATCACATTGGCGCGTCATTGAATGATTTGGGCAAAAAACTGTTTGCCTTTAACAAAATGGAAATGTCGGCAGAGGAATTATTGAACAATATTTGATTAATTTCACAAAAACATATTTTATATGAACGAAGATATAATCAAACAGGAAGAATTTGTAATTTATCAAGCCACAGACGGCTTGCCGAAAATTGAAGTGCGGCTCGAAAACGAGACAATTTGGCTCACCAACCTTCAACTTACGGAATTGTTTCAAACAACAAAATCTAATGTGAGCGAACATATTAAGCATATTTTTGAAGAGGGCGAATTGAGTGAAAATTCAGTTGTTCGGAATTTCCGAACAACTGCCACCGACGGTAAAAATTACGACACAAAACACAACAACCTCGATATGATAATTTCGTTGGGTTATCGTGTAAATTCGCGCGTGGCAACCAATTTTCGCATTTGGGCGACACAACGCCTAAAAGAATACATTGTAAAAGGGTTCACAATGGACGACGAGCGGCTCAAAGGCAACGGCGGCGGGCAATATTGGTACGAACTGCTGGACAGAATCCGCGACATACGCTCATCCGAGAAGGTGTTGTATCGTCAAGTGCTTGATTTATACGCTACAAGTATTGATTACAATCCCAAAGCGGCGGAATCAATCCGTTTTTTCAAAATCGTGCAAAACAAACTGCATTATGCCGCTCACGGACATACGGCGGCGGAAATCATTGCCGAGCGAGCCAATGCAGGCGAGCCGTTTATGGGACTTTTGAGTTTTTCGCACGGCGGCGTGAGCAAAAAAGATATTTCCGTTGCAAAACATTATTTGACCGAAAAAGAACTGAAAGTGTTGAACAACATAGTTTCCGCTTTTTTCGATTTGGCGGAAGTCAAGGCGATGGAACACAACGCGATGTATATGAAGGATTGGATTGTGCAATTAGACAAACTGATTGATGCTTTTGACAAGACAATCCTGCAAAATTCAGGTTCGGTAAGCCACGAAAAAGCATTGGAAAAAGCCGAAGACGAATACCGCAAATATAAATCACAGGAAATTACGCCCGTTGAACAGTCCTATCTGGAAGAACTCAAAAAAATAGAAAAAACAGCAAAAAAATTAAACAATTAACAAAAACATATTTTATAAATTTTAAATTAATAGGAGAATAAAAAAATGGAAAACGAATTTGAGTATTATGTAATTGAGCGAGCAGGCGATAAGGCTTATCCATTGCTAAAGACAGCTAATAATTCTATACACACGTCGAATTATCTGTTTTTTAATAAGAAAAATGAAATCCTTAATCCAGAAGTTATGGAATTTGTTTTCGGAAAACCTTATCCGCGCAAACCGATAATCGGTGACTATTTTTCGCAAACAGAAAGCATTGTGTCCGAGAAAATAAAGAATGTACTTGAGCCTTTAAAGATTAAAGGCATTCAGTTGATACCGGCAACCGTTACCAGCAATAAAGGCGAAGTATATGAGGGCTATTATTACATTCATATTTACCACCGTATAGAGGCAATGGACAGGGAAAATTCCAAATACGAACAGGATGATGATTATTTCAGTATTGACAGATTTTTTTTAGATAAAAAGATACTGGAAAAAATACCGTTGGAAGAGCGTTTAATTTTCAAATTGAAAGAAAGTCCTACGGAAAAATTATATCACAAGTCAATAGTTGATGCTATCGTGGCTGTAAATCCGACAGGCGTGCAATTTATTAAGGTAGAAAAATGGAGGTTTTGATTAATAAAAACATATTTTATAAATTACAGGAGATTGTAAAATGGAAAACGAAGAAAATAAAATCATTCTATATCAAGACGACAACGGCATAACAAATGTGTCTGTGCGCTTTGTGGACAAAGACCTTTGGCTGACGCAAAAGCAGTTGGCTGAAATTTACGACACTACGCAACAGAATGTAAGTCAGCATATTGATGGAATTATTCAAGACGGCGAACTGTTTGACGAGGCAACTCACAAGAAATTCTTGTTAGTTCAAACCGAAGGCAATCGTCAGGTACGTCGTGAAATCGACCATTACAACCTTGATATGATTATTGCAATCGGTTATCGTGTGCAGTCGCAGATTGCCACACGTTTTCGGCGATGGGCAACACAACGGCTTCACGAGTATATTCAGAAAGGTTTTGCAATGGATGATGAACGTCTGAAACAGGGTGGAAGTCGCTATTTTCGTGAACTGTTGCAACGCATTCGCGATATTCGCTCTTCCGAACGCAATTTTTATCAACAAGTTACCGATATTTACGCCACCTCCACAGATTATGACCCGCGAGCCGATTTAACAAAAGTGTTTTTTGCAACCGTTCAGAACAAACTGCATTTCGCCGTTCACGAGCATACCGCTGCCGAAGTGATTTATGAGCGGGTGGATAACGAAA
>BNWW01000031.1 GCA_025999115.1 Bacteroidia bacterium | reverse complement strand
AAATATGTCGCAGCTACGCAGCTCTGGATTTGTTTATGCTCTTATTACCGTGCGCTTACGCACACGGCTACAAGGATGTTGGCGCTATGCGCCTTTTCGCACAAACACATGGTTTTGCTGCTGATCCACCAAATCGCCTCGCTCCGTTTCGATAAACGCGCCGTCGGCGAAAGCAAAGCCGCCGCCAAAGAAGACGATTTGCGCTTTGAAACCTATGTGGAAGACGTGAAAGCATGGATTGATTTATTATCGGCCGGCAAACGTTTTTCGTCGATTACGATTATTGGACACAGCGAAGGTTCGTTAATCGGCATGATTGCTTCGAAAAATAACGATAAAGTCGATGCTTATATTTCCATTGCCGGCGTGGCGGTAGCAGCCGATGAAATTCTCCGCGAACAACTTGCATCACAGCCGCAACAAGTGAAAGACATGGTTTTTCCGGTTTTGGAACAATTGAAACAAGGCCAAACGGTGGATGATGTGTCGCCAATGCTTTACAGTCTGTTTCGTCCGAGCGTGCAACCTTATATGATTTCTTGGATGAAATACAATCCGCAAACAGAAATCAAAAAATTGAATATTCCCATTTTGATAATTCAAGGAACGAGCGATATACAAGTGGCCGTGCATCATGCCGATTCGTTGGCTGCGGCGAATCCGAAAGCCGAAAAAATCATGATTGAATCAATGAATCATGTCTTGAAAAAATGCGAATCGACAGAGCAAATCGCGCAAGTTGCCGCTTATACCAATCCCGAATTGCCTTTGGCGGAAGAATTGGCGCCGGCTATTGTGAAATTTATTTCGACAACTGCAAAATCTTGTAAGCCTCTTTCGTTACGATAACAAATACAATCGCGCCGACAATCAAATCGGGATAACCCGAATGTAGCCAATTGACCAATATGCCAGCCGTAATCACGCCCCAATTAATAATTATATCGTTGGATGTGAAAATCATACTTGCTTGAATATGAGCTTGTTTACTTTTGTTTTGTTTCAAAAGGTAAAGGCAAACGGTGTTGGCGACCAAGGCCAAAAGCGAAATGATAATCATGGTGGTAAAATTGGGCATTTGCTCGATTCCTATAAATCGTCGGACAACTTCTGCAAAACCAATTCCCGCAAGTAAAAATTGAAAATAAGCTGCAAATTTGGCCGTATTTTTTTGCCGGGCAACCGTTCCGCCGACCGCCATCAGTGCAAGTCCGTAAACAATGCCGTCGGCAAGCATATCCAAACTGTCGGCAATCAATCCCATGGATTTGGAGATGATTCCGGTAATTGATTCGATAATGAAGAAACCTATATTAATAATCAGAACCATCCAAAGTAATTTTCGTTCTCGGTGCGGATTTTCCTGTTTTGTAATACTTTCGGTTTCAATACTTTCAAGAATAGATACACTTAATTTTAATGAATCGAGCCGTTGAAATATTTCTTCGTATGTATCATTGTGGACTACGTACAACAGCCGGTTCGGAATATCAAATTCCATGAAATAAATATTCGTTAATTCATTCAGTTTCATTCGGATAATGCGTTCTTCCGAAGGACAGTCCATGTCTGCGATTTTGAATGTTGTTTTTTGCATTTTTATATATTTTGGATGCAAAGATACGGTATTTTGTGCAATCGGGAAATTTTATGTAAATTTGCCATCCAAAAAATAACAAATAATGAAGCAATACAGTTTTTGTCTTTTCTTCCTACTGTTGGTAAATTCGGTTTTCTCTCAAATTCAAGAGCCGGTCAAGTGGAAAATCTCCATCAACGAAAAAAGCGAATTGGTTTTTACCACCACCATCGAACGTGGTTGGCATATTTATAACCTCACCATGCCCGAAGATGGGCCGCGACCAACCGTTTTTTCGTTTGAAAAAGTGAAAGGGGCTCAATTAACAGGTAAAGTAACTTCTTCAACGCCTTTGCATACGGCTTATGATGAGATGTTCGGGATGAATATCAGTTGGTTCAAAGAAAATCCGGTTTTTATTCAGAAATTTAAATTGACCGATAAGGAAAAGTTTTCGATAGAAGGTTATATCGATTATATGTCGTGCAACGATGAAGCTTGCATTGCACTAACTGAAAATTTCACGTTGACAGCCAATGATTTACCGAAAGGGCTTAGCGCAATACCTGCATCCTCTCCGGAGGAAAACGGAAAAGATGTTATAGACGTTAAACCCTCGAAAGATTCAATTATTGTAACCGCAACAATTACCGAACTACCGGCTACCGATTGGTGGCGACCGGTTATCGAAGAACTCAATACGTTCGGCGCCGGTCAAACCACCGATAAATCTTGGATTGCCATTTTTTTGATATGTTTCGGTGGCGGCTTTTTAGCCTTGCTCACGCCTTGTGTATGGCCGATTATTCCCATGACGGTTAGTTTTTTTCTGAAACGCTCAAAATCGAATCGTAAAAAAGCAGTTTCCGACGCCATCATTTACGGATTATCCATTATCGTCATTTATCTGGTTCTGGGATTGTTAATTACCGTGATTTTCGGGGCGAGTGCATTAAATAATTTATCGACTAACGCTATTTTTAATCTCATTTTCTTCGCCTTACTGGTGTTGTTTGCCGTTTCGTTTTTCGGCGCCTTTGAACTGACTTTACCGTCGTCGTGGTCGAATGCGATAGACAGCAAAGCCGAATCCACCACCGGTTTATTGAGCATTTTCTTTATGGCGTTTACCTTGGTTTTGGTTTCGTTTTCCTGCACCGGGCCGATTATCGGCGGATTATTGGTGCAGGTGGGCAGTATGGATAGTTTGCTTGGGCCTGCGATTGGGATGTTCGGTTTCGGATTGGCCTTGGCGATTCCGTTCGCCTTGTTTGCGATTTTCCCCTCGTTGATGCAAAATTTACCGAAATCGGGTGGTTGGCTGAATACGGTCAAAGTCGTTTTAGGATTTATTGAATTAGCTTTGGCCTTGAAATTCCTGTCGGTAGCCGATTTGGCTTACGGATGGCACATTTTAGACCGCGAAGTTTTTCTGGTTCTGTGGATTATCATTTTTGCATTGCTCGGATTTTATCTTTTGGGCAAAATCAAATTGCTGCACGACAGTGATTTGCCGCACGTTTCGGTTCCGAGAATGTTTTTGGCGATTATTTCGCTGGCTTTTGCCGTTTACATGCTTCCTGGCTTGTGGGGAGCGCCTTTGAAAGCCGTAAGCGCCTTTTCGCCACCGCTTTACACACAGGATTTTAACTTATATACCGGCGAAGTGCATCCCCAGTTTTTCGATTATGACGAAGGGATGGAATATGCACGGAAAAACAATAAACCGGTCATGCTCGATTTCACGGGCTACGGATGCGTGAATTGCCGCGAAATGGAAGCCGCCGTTTGGTCGGATCCGCGCGTGAAAGGCATTATTGATACGGATTACGTGCTGATTTCATTATACGTGGACGATAAAACTCGATTGCCGGAAACGATTGAAAAAGAAGAGTTTGGCAAAAAAAACAAATTGCGTACTATGGGCGATAAATGGAGCTATTTGCAACGCCATAAATTCGGCGCCAACGCTCAACCGTATTATGTTTTAATTAATAATGATGGAAAACCGGTTGCTCCTTGGCGGGCTTACGATAAGGATATTGAGGCTTATATCTTATTTTTACAGAACGGATTAAAACAATATAATAAATAATGAACAATCGAGAACAAAAATTGCAAGCTTTCGGCCGCTTGCTTGACGTCATGGACGAACTGCGCGTAAAATGCCCATGGGACAGAAAGCAAACTAATGAAAGCCTGCGTGCCAACACCATTGAAGAAACTTACGAATTATGCGAGGCGATTATCAAAAATAATATTTCGGACATTAAAAAAGAGTTGGGCGATGTGCTACTGCACGTGATTTTCTACGCTAAAATTGCACAGGATAACGAACAATTCGATATTGCCGATGTTTGTAATGCCTTGTGTGAAAAGCTGATATACCGTCATCCGCACGTTTTTGGAGATGAACAGGCCGAAACTGCCGGTCAGGTAATGCTCAATTGGGAGCAATTGAAATTAAAAGAAAAAGGAGGGAATAAAACCGTTTTGGAAGGTGTTCCGGCATCCTTGCCCTCATTAGTAAAAGCTTATCGCATACAGGATAAAGCGCGAAATGCCGGTTTTGATTGGGAAGCCAAAGAAGATGTGTGGGGCAAAGTAAAAGAAGAACTCGGCGAATTGGAAGTCGAAATCGCCACGATGAATCCCGAAAAAATGGAAGCCGAGTTCGGCGATTTGTTTTTCAGTCTGATTAACGCCGCCCGCTTGTATAAAATCAAGCCCGACAATGCTTTGGAACGTACCAATCAAAAATTTATCTATCGTTTCAATTGCATGGAACAAAAAGCCAAAGAACAAGGTAAATTATTGAAAGATATGACTTTAGACGAAATGGAAAAACTTTGGCAAGAAGCTAAACACAAATAATTTATGCGAAAAATAGCCTTACTTTTCGGATTTTGTACGATGGTTTCGCTGCTTGTTAATGCGGAAAAAATCAGTCTGTGGACGCCGAACGACGGTCTTTCCAACAGCCATATTTCCCAAATTTATCAAGATTCGCAAGGCTACATCTGGATTGCCACCGAAAACGGTTTAAATAAGTTCAACGGCTACAATTTTACGGTTTATTTTGAGCAGCCCAACGATTCCACTTCCCTGCGCGGCAATTATGTGTATTCGGTTTTGGAAGACAGCAAAGGTCGTTTTTGGGTCGGTACCATCGGCGGATTATTTCGCTACGACCGTGAAACCGACCTGTTTTGTCCTTTTCCGATTCAAGATAAGCAACCGATTTATTTAGACCGGGTTACATGGATTTTGGAAGACAAAAAAGGCAATATCTGGCTTTCGCGTTTCAATAATGGAATCATTCGTTTGGATGCGGAAACTTTACATCCCACGTTTTACAACCGCCAGAACAGCGATCTCAAATACGATCATATCGACTGCGTCTACGAAGATAATTTCGGCAATTTATGGCTTGGAATGCACGAAAATGGAGTTTACCTTTTCAATCCGTCCGACGGTTCGGTGAAACATTTCCAACAAAACCCGAAAACGCCCGGCAGTTTGAGCGATAACCGTGTTTTTTCGATTTGTGAAGATTCTTTTGGCCGTGTTTTGATCGGCACTTTGGGTGGTGGTGTCAATATCTACGACCGTCCCTCGCAAACGTTTAGTGTCTGGAAAACAGGCCGTTCCGAAACTGAAAATCAGATTTTTACAATGATTTTAGACCGGAAAGGAAATCTTTGGATGGGAACCGACGGCGCCGGCATTCTCCGTTACGATCCGTCGGGTAAAAGTCTGCCGTTTCCTGATTTATCTTCCGATTTATACGATTCCAAAAAGAATAAAGTGCATTATTTGTTTGAAGACAAACAAGGAAATATCTGGGCGGATTTGTATCAAAAAGGCATTTTATTTATTCCTTCGGCCGCCGGTTATTTTAAAAATTACGGATTTAATCCTTTCGATTCACAGCGTAGCATCGGTACGCAATGTGTGATTTCGGTTTTGGAAGATAGTGCAGGTGATGTGTGGATCGGTACCGATGGCGCCGGTTTATACAAAGTGAAAGCACAGGATCAAAGTATCGAACATTGTTCTACCGCGCTCACGCCCGGTTTGAAAAGCGATGTGATTACCGCTCTATTTGAAGATAGCGACCGGAATATCTGGATTGGAACTTACATCAACGGAATGTTTCGTTACAACCGGAAAACAGGCCGCTTCGATTCTCATTATAATACGCAGACTGCCAATAAGTTAAGTTATAATCATGTCTCTTCTTTTACCCAAGACAAAAACGGCGTTTTGTGGATTGCGCTGGATGGCGGCGGGTTAAACAGTTTGAATATCACAACGCAACAAATTGAGCATTTCAAATTGGATAATCGCAAATCAAAAACGCCGAAATTACTCTCTAACTGGGTGTATTCTATTTATTTAGATAAAAAAGAGCAATTATGGCTCGGAACCTATAACGGCGTGAATGTTTTCGATTTGAAAACCAAAATGTTTGTCAATACCGATCGAATTAATCAAACGCTGGACGTGAAACTGATTTATGTCGTGAACGCCGATTCGCAAGGCAATATTTGGTTGGGCGGCTTGTCGGGCTTGTATTGCGTACAACCCGACGGAACGATTACACAAACCACGACTTTGGACGGCCTTCCCAACAACATGATTGCCGGAATTGCTGAAGATGAAGAGCATTTTTTGTGGCTCAGCACCGGAAACGGACTTTGTCGCTACAATCCGGTCAATCGTTCGTGCTTGAATTTTAACGCACAAGACGGTATCCAAAGCAACGAGTTTCGGCGCGGAAGTTATTTTAAAGGCAATTCCAATCGCCTCTATTTCGGAGGAATAAACGGATTGACTTGTTTTCTGCCGGCGCATTTTTCGCAAAATCACGAATTGTTGCATTTGGCATTTACCGAATTGCTGATTTATAACGAACCGGTGCAGGCCGGAAAAAATGCGGTCTTGAAAAAATCATTAGATGCTTCGGAAAACATCCGTTTGAAATACAATCAACGCAGTTTTACTTTCCGTTTTTCCGCTATCGAATACGCTATACCACAGCGAGTTGTGTATTATACGCAAATGGAAAATTTCGATACGCATTGGCGTTTGGCGACCGACCCTTCACGGAGTATTACTTATACCAATCTGAATCCGGGCAAATACATTTTTAAAGTGAAGGCGACGTTAGACGGCGAGCATTTTCTCGAACGTTCGATGACAGTCATTATCGCTCCTCCGTTTTGGTTAAGTATTTGGGCGAAAATACTTTACGTTCTTTTATTCGGATTTTTGATTTACCTGTTCTATCAATATCTGCAAAACCGGATGAAGCAAAAACAGGCTTTGATGGAAAAAGAGCAACAAAAACAATTGTCGGAAAGCAAATTGCAATTTTTTACCGATATTTCGCATGAAATCAGGACACCTTTGACGCTGATTTTAGGCCCGATTGAAAAATTGGAAGAAGACGAAACCAGCGAAAAAACCTTATCCGTTTACAAGATTATTCATCAAAATGCTTTGCGTATCTTGCGGTTAGTAAACCAATTAATGGATTTACGCGCCGTCGATAAAGGAAAATTGAAACTCAAAGTGGAAGCCACTCCCATCGAAGAATTTATCACCAAAATCATGGATTCGTTCCGTGAACTGGCCATCGCCAAACAAATTGATTTTTCGTTGGTTATGGAAGAAACCTTGCCCGATATTTATATCGACCGCGATTGCATCGACAAAGTGATTTTCAATTTACTTTCCAACGCTTTTAAATTTACGAAAAAAGGCGGACAAATTACGGTTTATATAAGCAAACAATCCAATCGATTGGAAATCAGCGTAGAAGATACCGGAATCGGCATTGCGAAAGAATATCAAGACCAGATTTTCGACCGTTTTTACCAAGTGCGCGACGGCAAAACCAACACCAAAATGGGAACCGGAATCGGTCTGCATTTGGCAAAAATGATGATTGAACTGCATCACGGCGATATTTTTGTGCAAAGCGAACCCGATAGCGGCAGCAAATTTACTATTTTCTTGCCTTTGGAAAAAGGCGCCTACCACGTCGAAGAATTTGGTTCGACGGCGGGCGAAGCTACAGTCGCAATGGTACAACCCTCTTTTACAGAAGAAGATACAAATTTTGAAATTCCGGTTTCGGAAGAAAGAATAACCGCTCATCCGAAAAATGCGCCTTCCGTTTTGATTGTGGAAGACGATGTGGATATTGCCAATTATATGGATTCGGAATTGTCGAAAAAATACCGGATTTATCGCGCTGTAAACGGAAAAGACGGTCTGAACAAAGCCATGAAACAGTTGCCCGATTTGATTGTGAGCGATGTTGTAATGCCCGAAATGGATGGCTTGACTTTGTGTAAATTGTTGAAAACCAACGATAAAACCTGTCATATCCCGGTCATTTTGCTGACGGCGAAAACCAATGTCGAACAACGCATTGAAGGCATCGAAATGGGCGCCGATTCCTACATCCCCAAACCATTCAATATGAAACATCTGGAAACGCGCGTAGCCAAATTAATCGAGTTGAGGCGCAAATTAAAGAACAAATATGAAAACGGCCAAAAATCGGAAGAAGACGTGATAAAAATCCTTTCGTCGGACGAAAAATTACTGCAGAAATTCAACGATAAATTGCGCGAACACATCAGCAATCCCGATTTGAGCGTCGAATCCTTGGCCAAAGATTTGGGATTGAGCCGGGTACATTTGAATCGCCGTTTGAAAGCCATTACCAACGAATCGCCGGGCAATTATATTCGTAATTTCCGGCTGAGTCAAGCGGCTTTGTTGTTGAGCAGCAAGAAAATATCCATTGCTGAGGTGGCGTATGCCGTCGGATTTTCATCGCAAGCCTATTTTAGCAACACATTCAAAGAACATTTCGGAATGTCGCCTACGGAATATGCGGAAACGAACTTCAAACCGGCCGGCGAAAAGAATTAAAGCTGACGCCGGCGAAATTCGGCGCAAGTAATTGCCGTCGCTGTCGCCACATTCAACGATTCGGACGTTTCGGTTCCGGGCGGAAAATTCGGGATGTATAAACGGTTGGTAATGAGTTTTTCTACTTCGGGGCGAATGCCGTTTCCTTCGTTTCCCATTACAATTAAACCATTGATACAGAGCGATTCGGAGTAAATATTTTTCCCATCTAAAAACGTTCCGTACACCGGAAGCGAAGGCAAAGACGTGATTATTTCGGGCAATGATTCGTAAAAAAGTGGTATGCGAGCGATGGCGCCCATCGTGGCTTGTACGGTTTTCGGATTGTAAATATCAGCCGTATCGGGTGAACAAATAACGTTGCGGATTCCAAACCAATCGGCTAAACGGACAATCGTTCCCAAATTTCCCGGATCTTGAATGCCGTCCAAGACCAAACTTAATTCGTTTTGTAATAACGATTTATCCAATTTTCGTTCGGGTTGGACAAACACGGCGATTACATCTTGCGGATGTTTCAACAAACTTGCTTTTTCGATGTCGCCTTCATCGGCTGCAATCAATTCTCGAACTTTCAAATCGCCTTGTGTGGCCATCCACGAAGGTTTGGCGACCAATAATTCGCATGAAAAATGCGGCAACAAATCGGTAACTAACTTGTTGCCTTCGGCTAAGAAAAGTCCCGATTCGTTGCGTTCTTTTTTCCGTTCGAGCGAACGAATGAATTTTATTTTATTTTTGCTGAGCATTGTCGATATAAGTTTCCAACAATTTGCCGCCGGTTTCAAAAATCAATTGCACGCGGGAAGCGGTTTCTGCCGGAACCAAAACCGATTCGCCTTGCCGGATTTCGATTTTATTATTTTGATTATCAATTAATTGCAATTTTCCTTCCAAGCAAATGTAAATCACAAACGTATCTTGATGCACAATATTTAATATTTGATTTTTTTCGGCTTCAATCAAATTTGTACTGAAATACGGACATTCAACCAGGCCTTGCAAGCCGTTTTTCCTTTTTGGATAATTGAATTTGTAATCGGGATAAACCTGGTAATCGATGGCATCTTTCGCCAATTCGGTATGCAATTCGCGCGGATTTCCGTTTTTATCTTTCCGGTTGTAATCGTAAATTCGATAAGTTATATTCGATGTTTGTTGGATTTCAGCGATAAAACAGCCGGCACCGATGGCATGAACGCGGCCGGCCGGTAAAAAGAAAACATCGCCGGGCGCTACTTTATGTTCTTGCAAATAATTGATAAATGTATCATCATCCAGACTTTGCACATATTTTTCAGCATCTATTTGTGTTTTGAAACCCGAATACAACGAAGCATTTTCGGCTGTTTTGACGACATACCACATTTCGGTTTTCCCGAATGAATGATGGCGTTTTTTTGCCAATTCGTCGTCGGGATGTACTTGAATGGAGAGTGCTTGTTTGGCGTCTATAAATTTGATTAACAAAGGAAAAGTATCGCCGAAACGTTCAAAAACCGGTTTTCCCAACAGTTTTTCGCCGAATTGCTCAATCAATTCGTTGAGCGATTTTCCGGCTAATTCGCCATTCGACACTACGGAAACATCGCCCGGTACGCCGGAGATTTCCCAGCTTTCGCCGATAGCGGCTTGTTGAGATTCGAGATTTTTAAACTTGCAGATGTCTTCGCCGCCCCAGATGATGGGTTTTAAAATAGGATTGAATTTTAGTGGATACATATAATTTAACGTAAAAATATTTTTAATCGTTCAATGCATCGTTTTAGACTTGCGTTGGGGAATAAAATCTTTTATTATTTTCTTTCTTGATTTTCTTGCAAGATTGATGATAAATTGTTTGGAGTCTGTAATTTCTTGAGTATTTACAGGAATTTTATTTACAGGCATACTCATAAACGCGGCAATATTTTCTCTTTCCGCAATTCGGAAAAGCATATTGTTGTGTACTTCAAACGTTATCCATTCTCGAATTAATTGTGGAGCGCAAGGTTTTCTATCCAAGTCAGTTACTACAATATGCGGCAATGATTTTGACGTTTCGTTAAATGTTCGCATATTATTTTTGATGTATGAAATACCGCATTTTCCGGCAATACCTTTATTCTCCAATATCTCAAAACTGTGGGTAGTTAAAATTACCTGCCGTTTTACTGTTTTTTTCTTTTGAAGTTGATATATAATGTCAGGTAACTGTCGGATTATTGATGAGTGTAACGACAATTCGGGTTCTTCCAAGAGAATAGGTTTTGTACCGTCTTGTAAAGCCCATAATAAACCGATTAAACGTAAAGTTCCATCGGAAAAGTCACGTTCCTGATATTTAATTCCTTGACCTCTCCATTGTTTAACAATTTCTGTTTCTTTGAAATTTTTCCAATTAATCAATATCAATTTTGAGATTCTCATAACGACAGAATTTTTATTATTTTTCTTTCTTCAAAACCACCCCCGTCCGCGCCGGCAAATACATTTTCAACCAAGCCTTGCCGTCCTTTTCATACAAAGCATCCGAAACGGTAAAATGCTCCACCGAATCGTCCGACAATCCAAAACCGCCGAAGTGCGGCGCATCGGTATTCAAAACCACTTTGTATTTCCCCTGCGGAACCAAAAATCCGTAACCGGTAAACGATTTCACAGGATTAAAATTGAAAATAAACACGTAATCTTTCCGCATAAATGCCAAAACTTGGTCGCCGTCGTTGTCCCAAATTTTCTGAACCGGCGTAGATTGAACGTTTTTGATGCCACCGATTAAGTGAATCATGGCTTCGTCGAATGCGCCCAAAAATTTGTATTTCAAATCGGAATTATCGACTAAATGCCATTGACGGCGAGCGTATTTATACGACCAACCATTGTCTTGCCTCGGAAAATCAATCCATTCGGGATGACCAAATTCGTTGCCCATAAAGTTTAAATAACCACCGTTGATGGTCGATGCTGTAATCAAACGAATCATTTTGTGAAGCGCTATTCCTCTATCAACCGTAAAGTTAGAATCTTTGGCCGCCATGTGCCAATACATATCGGCATCAATGAGGCGGAAAATAATCGTTTTATCGCCAACAAGCGCCTGGTCGTGGCTCTCGGCATAACTGATGGTTTTTTCGTCGGCGCGACGGTTGGTCGTTTCCCACCAAATACCCGACGGATGCCAATCTTGGTCTTGTTTTTCTTTGATAATTTTAATCCAATAATCGGGGATATTCATCGCCATTCGGTAATCGAATCCGTAACCGCCTTTATTCACGGCAACGGCTAATCCGGGCATTCCGCTCACTTCCTCGGCAATCGTAATTGCATTCGGATTAACTTCGTGAATCAATTGGTTGGCCAAGGTAAGATAGCAAATCGCATCGCCGTCCTGATTCATATTATAATAATCGGCGTAACTTCCGAATGCTTCGCCCAAACCGTGGCTGCGATACAACATCGACGTAACGCCATCAAACCGAAAACCGTCGAAACGATATTCTTCCAACCAAAATTTACAATTCGAAAGCAAAAAATGAACCACTTCATTGCGCCCGTAATTGAAGCACAACGAATCCCAAGCCGGATGTTCGCGCCGGTCGCCGTTGTGAAAATATTGGTCGTAAGAACCGTCGAATCGTCCTAATCCTTCGATTTCATTTTTAACTGCATGAGAATGAACAATATCCATAATCACGGCGATACCCATTCCGTGTGCCGTATCAATCAATTCCTTCAAATCGTCGGGCGTACCGAAACGCGAAGAAGCTGCGAAGAAACTCGATACATGATAACCGAACGAACCGTAATAAGGATGTTCCTGAATCGCCATGATTTGAATGGTGTTGTATCCGTCTTTTTTAATTCTCGGTAAAATGTTCTGTGTAAACTCTTTATAAGTGCCGACCCGTTCTTCGTTCGTGGCCATTCCGATATGGCATTCGTAAATCAACAGCGGCGCCATATTCGGTTTAAATTGTTTAATTTTAAATGAATAAGGCTTTTCGGGCTGCCACACTTGTGCACTGAAAATATAGGTTTTTTCGTCTTGAACCGCGCGTGTAGTCCAAGCCGGAATACGTTCGCCGGAACCGCCGGGCCAATGGATTTTCAATTTATAGAAGTCGCCGTGGTGCAACGCATTTTTCGGCAAGCGAATTTCCCATACGTCGTTTTCGAGCCGTTGCAACTGATATTCGGGCGTTTCCAGCCAATTGTTAAAATCGCCAATCAAGAAAATTCCGGTCGAATAGGACGCCCATTCGCGGAAAACCCAACCATCCGGTTCGGCGTGTAATCCGAAATAAAGATGTCCCGAAGCGAAATCGCTCAATGACATTTTTCCGTTGCCGGTCAACACTTTTTCCTTTTGAATGAAGTAATTATAACGTCCTTCGATGGCTTGCCGGAAAGGTTCGAGCCAGGGGTCGTTTTTGATAAGTCCGAGTTGTTTCATGATTTTTGCCTGTTCATTATCCGGCAAAAGTAACGTTTTCTTTTCATAAAAACAATATTGTGTATTTCACAAATTTTTACTAATATTGCGCCCGATTTTCGTTTTATTAAATTTCACCCATGAAAAACAAACTTTTCGTTCTCGTTTCGGCAGTATTATGCTGCATTTCATCATCCGCAAAAATTGTTTTGCCGGATTTTTTTTCAGATAATATGGTGTTGCAACAACAAACCGAAGCGCCGGTTTGGGGAAAAGCAGACCCAAAAAAAACAGTTAAAATCCTTCCTTCATGGGATAATCAAACTTATACCGTTCAGGCGGATGCCAACGGAAAATGGTCGGTTCGATTGAAAACGCCGGCGGCCGGAGGGCCTTATTCGATTTCCATTTCCGATGGTAAAGAATTGAAACTCAATAATGTATTAATCGGCGAAGTGTGGATTTGTTCCGGTCAGTCGAATATGGAAATGCCTTTGTCGTCGAGTTGGGGACAAGTGAATAATCATTTGCAGGAAGTCGCCAATGCCGATTATCCGAATATCCGCTTGTTGCACGTGGCCAAAGCAACTTCTACGCAACCTGCATCCGAATTGAAAACGCTCCATCAAGGTTGGCAAACCTGTTCGCCGGCGTCCGTTCCCGAATTTTCGGCGGTGGCTTATTTTTTCGGTCGCGATTTGTATCAAAATTTAAATGTTCCCATCGGTTTGATTAATACTTCTTGGGGCGGAACGTTGGCCGAAGCATGGACAAGCGCCGAAGCTTTGGAAACGATGCCCTATTTCCGGGACGCCGTGCAAGCCGTTCGCGCACAAGACCAAACGGAAACGATGGTGCAATACAATCAAAAATTAGCGGCATGGACAGCCGAAGTTCAAACAGCCGACAAAGGTTGGAACCTTTGGAATCAAGCCGGATTCAACGACAACGATTGGAAAACAATGAATATTCCGCAAGTCTGGGAAAAAAGCGGTTTGCCGAATTTCAATGGTATCGTGTGGTTTCGCAAAACAGTGGAAATTCCGGCCGAATGGGCAGGAAAAGATTTGGTATTGAATTTAGATGCGATCGACGATAACGATATAACGTATTTCAATGGGCAAAAAATCGGCGCCATCGACGGTTATAACCGCATTCGGCATTATACCATTCCGGCAAAATTAGTCAAAAAAGGCAAAGCCGAAATTACGGTTCGGGTAACCGACACCGGCGGCGATGGTGGTTTATACGGCGATGCACACAATATTTATATAGCCATGAAATCAAACGAAAAAAATATTAAAATTAATTTGGCGAGCGAATGGAAATTTCAACCATCCATCAATGCCTCGGAAATGGCGCCAATGCCCATCTCACCGGACAATCCGCATCGTCCGTCGGCATTATATAATGCGATGATTCATCCGTTGGTGCCTTACGCAATCGGTGGAGCTATTTGGTATCAAGGCGAAGCCAATGCCGACCGGGCCGAACAATACAAAGAACTGCTACCTCTGATGATTCGCGATTGGCGCAAAGCTTGGAACAACGATTTCCCGTTTTACCTGGTTCAATTGGCCAATTTCCGCGAACGTAATACGCAACCGGTGGAATCGGATTGGGCGAAACTTCGCGAAGCGCAACTGCAAACCCTGCATTTGGATAATACCGGAATGGCCGTAATCATCGACATCGGCGAAGCCAAAGATATTCATCCGAAAAACAAACAGGATGTCGGCCTTCGCTTGGCTTTGGCGGCGCGAGCCAAGACTTACAAACAAAACATCGAATTTTCAGGCCCTCTGTATCAATGTTATACGATAGAAGGCAATCAAATTCGGATACATTTTAGTCATGCCGACGGTTTGAAAACAGCTGACGGACAAACGCTTACCGGTTTTGCAATTGCCGGCCCCGATCATCAATTCCATTGGGCGGATGCGCATATCGACGGAAATACGGTGGTGGTTTGTTCTCCGAAAGTAGCGTTCCCGGTAGCAGTGCGTTATGCTTGGTCGGATAATCCGGCTTGTAATTTGCAGAATGGCGCAGCTTTGCCCGCATCTCCTTTTAGAACAGATGATTGGAAATAATCTTATAATATACAACAACATGAAGAAAAACAGTTTATTCTTTCTTTTAGTAATCAGCTTAACAGCTTGTCATTCAACAAAAAAAGAGGATGTATTACAATATGTCGATCCGTTTATCGGCACAGCTTATACCGGTCACACGTTTCCGGGCGCCGTTTATCCCTTCGGATTGATGCAGCCCGGCCCGCAAACCGGCAATTACGATTGGGCGTATTGTTCGGGGTATAATTACGAAGATTCGCTGATTTGGGGTTTTTCACAAACCCGTTTGAGCGGAACCGGTTGTATGGATTTGGGCGATATTTTGATGATGCCGTTTTCCGGCTCGCCGCGTCCGGATTATAAAAGCGCTTTTGATAAAAAATCGGAAAAAGCTTCTCCGGGCTATTATGGCGTGGTTTTAAACGATAATTCCGTGAAAGTAGAATTGACTGCTACGCCGCACGTGGCCGTACATCGCTATCATTTTACAAATGAAAATCCGGCTGTGTATATTGACTTTCAAAGCGGAAATGTGAGCAACGAAGAACTTTATCATACGCACGTATTGGATGCAAATATCCAAACGGAAGATAATCAAACGATTAGCGGATATTTGAAAGTAACGCATTGGGTTGAACGACAATTGTATTTTGTGATTCGTTTCGATCAAGCCTTTAATAAGGAAACTACCTTGCCGGTTGATTCGCGCCACAAAGCTCCGACCAATATTTATTATTTCGATTTACCGGAAAATGCGGAATTGCAAGCGCAAATCGCTTTTTCAACCGTAAGCGTGGCCAATGCAAAAGAAAATTTGGCAGCCGAAACCGCCGGTAAAAATTTTGATACGATTTTAAGTGAAACGCAACAAAAATGGACGGATTGTTTGTCGCGCATCCGCATCGAAGGCACACGCGAACAAAAAATCAGCGCTTACACTTCCCTTTATCATTTATTGATTCAACCGAATAATATTGCCGACGTGAACGGTCAATATCGCGGAGCGAACGATTCGGTGGCTGTTGCGCCTTCCGGAAAATATTATTCTACCTTGTCATTGTGGGATACGTTCCGCGCCGCTCATCCGTATTATACGATTGTTTATCCCGAACAAGTAAGCGATATGATTAATTCGATGCTTTTACACACCGATGCACAGGGATTTTTGCCGATTTGGGTGTTGAGCGGAAAAGAAAATTACTGTATGATCGCCAATCATGCCGTTCCGGTGGTGGTGGAAGCGTGTTTGAAAGATTTTCCGGGCATCGATCAAGAACGTGCATATCAAGCAATTAAGCGTTCGCTGACCGAAAATCATCTCCACAGCGATTGGACGATTTACGATCAATACGGCTATTACCCTTTCGATTTGGTAACTATCGAATCGGTTTCCACCACTTTGGAATCGGGTTACGACGATTATTGCGCTGCTCTATTAGCAAAAAAATTGGGAAAAACAGGCGATTACGAATTTTTCATGAAACGTTCGGCTTATTATAAAAATCTTTTCGATCCGGAAACCAAAATGATGCGCGGAAAAGATTCCAAAGGCCAATGGCGCACGCCTTTCAATCCGTTTGCCTTATCGCACGGAGGAACGTTAGGCGGCGATTTTACCGAAGGTAATTCGTGGCAATACACGTGGCACGTAATGCAAGATGTGGAAGGTTTAGCCGGTTTGATGGGCGGAAAAGAAATTTTTGCCGCCAAATTGGATTCGCTGTTTGCAGTAGAAGCTCCGGCCGAAGATGCCGGTACGGTTAGCGATGTTACCGGATTAATCGGTCAATATGCGCAAGGAAATGAGCCGAGCCACCACGCCATTTATCTGTTCAGCGCTATCGGAAAGCCGCAACGCACGGCCGAATTGATACGTCAAGTCTTCGATTCGTTCTATCAACCCCGCGCCGACGGTTTGTGCGGGAATGACGACTGCGGACAAATGTCGGCTTGGTATTTGTTCAGCGCGATGGGTTTTTATCCGCTCAATCCCGCATCGGGCGAATACGTTTTGGGCGCGCCGCAATTGCCCGAAGTTACGATTCAAATTTCTGAAAATAAGACATTTAAAGTGATTGCACATCATCTGTCGAAAGAAAATAAATACGTGAAATCCGTTCGTTTGAATGGCAAAAACCGGAAGGAGTCGTTCATTACTTACAAGCAAATTACGGACGGCGGCGTATTGGAATTTGAGATGACAAATGAAAAATTTTGAAAAATAATTATGCTAATCACATAAAACTTCGTACCTTCGTGCGCAATTTTTAAAATTTAGAAAATAAACAAAGATAAAATGGCTACATTAGAAAGAATTAGAGAAAACGGAAAATGGCTTTTAATTGGTTTTGTGGGAGTTGCGTTATTTGCATTCATTATTGAAGGTTTTTTGCAATCGGGTTCCACCTATTTTAATCAAAGTAAGGAAAATGTTGTAGTGGTAAACGGCGAATCGTTTCATTATCAAAATTTTGTTAATAAAGTAGAAGAACGCTCCAATGCGCTGAAAAGAGGCAATACCAGTCGTTCGTTTACGGATGATGAGCAAAATCAAATTCGTCAAATGGTTATCAATGAAGAAATTGATAATATCCTTTTTACCGAAGAAACGGGAAAATTAGGTTTGTCTGTCAGCAAAGACGAGTACAAAGAAATGGTTCTAGGTAACAATATCTCTCCGGTTTTGCAACAAATCCCCGATTTTAAAGATCCGCAAACCGGCCGTTTCGACCGAGCAGCTTTAGAGAATTTTTTGCAAATGGTAAACAGAGACGCTTCGGATTATCCCGAAGAATACCAACCGCAATTGGAAGAAATGAAACACGCTTGGCTGAGTGTTGAAAAACAAATTATTCAAGAACGTTTGCATCGCAAATTCAGCGCATTACTTACTTCCGCCATTCTGGTGAATGATGTGGAAGCCGAAGCGGCTTACGCCAATAATAAAACCAGCGTGGATTTCGATTACGTGGCGCAATCTTATTCTGTTATTCCCGATGATGCGGTCAGTGTTTCGGATGCCGAAATTCAAAAATTGTATGACGAACGTAAAAATCAATACAAACAGGATGAAGCGAAAGTCATTGATTTTATTGCCGTAAACATTCTTCCCGATCCAACCGATTTTCAAAATGTAGAAACAAAATTATTGGGTTTGAAAGAACAATTGGCCGCTTCGCAAGTGCGCGAAATCGTTCAAAACAATTCGGATATTCCTTATGTAGATGCTTACGTAGCATATTCCACATTGACCGAAGAACAAAAAACCTTTGTGAGCGCCCATGCAGTAGGAACGATCGACGGTCCGGTTTTGGCCGGCGGCGTTTATAATTTATACAAATTGGAAGGCGAAAAAACAGCGCCCGATTCCGTAAAAGTGAATGTGTTGGCTTTGCCGGTGAGTTACGACGATAACCAATTTGCCCAATTGACCGACAGTTTATTGAATGTAGTAAAAAGTGGAACTTCGTTTGCCGATATGGCAACGAGCGCAACCGGCGGTCAGAGCAACGGCGAAATGGGTTGGGTAACCGAAACACAATTAGCGGCGCAAGTAGATGTCAAATTCAAAGATGAAGTTTTTGCCGCATCGTTGAATGTTCCGTTTGTGGCCAAATCCAACGGTGGATCGTTTATCGTGCAGATAACCGAAAAAACAAAACCGGTACAAAAATACAAATTGGCGAATATCCAAGTGCGTGTCATCCCGAGTCAAGAAACAAAAACTCGTTTGTATAACGAATTGAGTCAGTTTGTTTCGGCCAATCATTCGATTGCAGCCTTGAAAGAAAAAGCCGCAGAAGCCGGTTATTCCATTCAAAATGAAGTGGAAGTCGGAAAAGATCAAATCAATATTAATGGTATTCAAGGAACGCGCCAAGTGATTCAATGGGCGTTTAACAACAAAAAAGGCGCTATTTCGGATATTTACGAAGTGCAAAATTCAGAATATTTTGTAGTAGCCGCCGTTGAAAATCATTTGAAAGAAGGATTTCGTCCGCTGAATTTAGTTTCCGATATGCTGAAACGTGAATTGATTAACGAGAAGAAAGGCGCGAAAATCGTAGCCGATTTGCAAGCAAAGAAATTGACCACTTTGGAACAATACGCCGAAGCGATGAATGCAACACCCCAACCGGTTAAATTTATCACTTTCGCTACTCCCAATATTTCGGGCATCGGCGCCGAACCGGTTTTGAATGTGGAAGTTCCGAAATTGGCGGTAAATCAAGTATCCGCTCCTATTGCCGGTAAAAATCGCGTATATGTAGTGGTCGTTACCGACAAACGCGATAGCGAAGTTGCTTACGACGCCGATTCGCAACGCCGTCAATTGCAAATGCAAAATATGTATCGCTCCTATCAATTAACGCAAAATACCGAATTGTTGCGGGAAAATGCGAAAATTACGAATAATTCGTTACTATTTTTCTAAAAGTGGAACCGTTATTGGGAAAACCGCTTGACGAATTGAAAATCCTGACACACTCTTTGGGTATGTCGGGATTTTCTGCTAAACAGATTGCCGATTGGCTATACCGGAAAAAAGTCGTGTCCATCGACGAAATGAGCAATCTGTCGGCGGCAAATCGCGAACGATTGAAACAACAATATATCGTAGGACGAACCGAACCGGCCAAACAACAACGTTCCACCGACGGAACGGTTAAATATTTATTTCCCGTTGCCGGCGGAAAAAGCATAGAAGCCGTATATATTCCCGATAAAGAGCGCGCTACACTTTGCGTTTCATCCCAAATCGGTTGCAAAATGAATTGTTTGTTTTGCATGACCGGCAAGCAAGGTTTCGCGGGACAATTGAGCGCCGGCGAAATTTTGAATCAAATCCTTTCCATTCCCGAAAGCGATTTGCTGACCAACATCGTTTTCATGGGTATGGGCGAACCATTAGATAATACCGAAGAATTATTCAAAGCTTTGGAAATTCTCACAGCCGGTTACGGTTTTGCATGGAGTCCCAAACGCATCACGGTTTCCACCATCGGAATTTTGCCCGGCTTGAAACGTTTTTTGGATGAAACTAAAATCCATTTGGCCGTCAGTTTGCACTCTCCCTTTTCGGACGAACGTCTATCGCTGATGCCGATGGAAAAAATTTATCCGGCAACTGAAGTGTTGGATTTAATCCGGCAATACGATTTCTTTCATCAGCGGCGCGTATCGTTTGAATACATCGCATTTGGCGGATTGAATGATGATATTTCACATGCTGCCGCCCTACACAAACTAATCCGAAACATTCCCGCCCGCGTAAATTTAATTCGATACCATGCCATTCCCGGCATCAAGTTACCGGCATCAAATCTCGAAGCAATGATTGCTTTTCAAGCCTATCTAAACAGTAAAGGCGTAACCTGCACGATTCGAGCCTCGCGCGGGGAAGATATTTTGGCGGCTTGTGGAATGTTAGCGTCAGTTAAAAATATTTAAATTATATCAAAACGTCAGAAATATTTGCAAAGTCAAAAATAAGCTCATATATTTGCGCCATAGGATATTTGTAGCTTAATTCAAAGCAACAACCGCAAGGTGGAGAGATGCACGGTTCAAGTCCTGCCAAATACCCTTTTTCTTTTTAATCTTGTTAGTCCTTTTGTGTATGAAGAAAGATTTATCCCGCCGGAGTTTTTTTCGTTTATCGTTTTGGGGATTGGGAAGTTTTTTTGTCGCCCAATCGCCGTTAAAAGCCTTTTCGATGTCCGGTTTTCCGGAAGATGTTGCAACGCCTGCGATGTCGTTAGAGGAAGCGGAACAATTATACCGTCAAGCAAAAACTTATTTTTACGCCAAAGAATACGAAACAGCTATTCCGCTTTACCAACAAATCATTTACGCCTTTCCTGATAATATAGCCTATTACGATGCTTTCGGACGATTATTGGGCGCCCAACAAAAGATCTTGGAACGCGCCGAATTGTTCCGAGAAGGACTATTGAAAAATCCCGGAAATCCCTATTTTTTACATCGTTTAAGTTTGATTATCAAAAAATTATATCTGGGAGATAAACAGGCAAAAATTGCATTTTCCGAAAAATACGATTATTCCGGTTTATTGGAACCGGCCGCCGAAATGATGCTGCAAGCCGTCCGTTTAAAGCCCAATGATAAAGGATTTTATCTGGATTTGCGCGACTTTTTAAATATTGCGGAAAAAGAAAACAATGCGATTCCGGAAAGTTTACTGAATGAAATCCGTTCCGTTTCGGCTCAATATGACGAAAAATGGACAACGACCCGCACTTCTCGCAAACCGGTGATGGCTGAAAATACGGAACAAAACATCGAAAAAATCAAAAAACGCAAACGACGTTCCGTTCCGGTTGAGCAGGAATTGCAGGAACAAAACAAAGCTATCCGGAAAGCAAAAAAACATTGCTGGAAACAAGGTTTGGAAAAAAGCATCGCCGGCGGCAAAAACAATAAAATCGGAGAATACGCCGTGTCGATATTGGCGGAAAATCCCAAAGATACGGATACGGTGGGCAAAACACGCCGCTGTTACAAAAAAGCGCGCTCCTATAACCAATTAATCGAATTTAACCGTTACTTGTATCGCCAAAATCCGGCGACGGCATCCGCATTGGCCTTGGCATCGACTTTGATTAAACATGGCAATGGCAATTCCGTCCTTACCGAAATCAATCGCATTTTATCCGGCATCCGGCCTGAACGGTTAGCGCCTGTCTATAAGGTTAGTTATTATTTATCTGCCGCCCAATTAAAAATCAAGGAGAAAAAAGCCGAAGAAGCCCGGAAATTGTTGTTGCAGGGATTGTCCGCTTTTGAAGGCAAGGGCGGTTTTGCTTACAGCCTTTTGGAGTTGTATGCTTTGAGTTTTACGAGCAATGTCAATAATCCGGCTGCTGCAAGTATCAATTTATTAAAAGTTTTGTGTGGCAAAACGGCAACAGTAAACGACCCTGTCAAAATGTTTCTCGAAACTTACCGGAACGGCGCAATTGAAAAACCCTTATCGACGGGCGAACAATTGAAACCCTTGTACGCCTTGGCTAAATTGCAGCAAAAAAGCGATAAAAACGGTTACAAAAAAACGATGGCCGATATAGAAAACTTAAAAACACAAAAAAGATGAAAACGAAAAGCAAAAAAGTAATCATCGGATTGTGCGCTTTTTTTATTGTGCAGGGATTGTATGCGCAAAACGCCAACACTACGTTTGAATACGATAAATCAGGCAATTGCATGGTGAAACAGAAAACCATTGTATTGCCCGCATCCTCTGCCTTGCGTAGCGCCGCCCATACCGAAGAAACGGAAGAAGAAACGGCAACCGGCAGCATTGCCGAAACCACCGGTATAATCGAACCGGAAGTTGATGTTTTCGGAACAAACGAAATCCATATTTATCCCAATCCCACGCATGGACAATTGCAGATAAAATGGATCGGCGACTTTCCCGACACTTCGCCTCAAATTATCGTTTCCGATTCCAACGGCCGGTATTTACAGATGACGGATATGACAAATACCGATTTTTTACTTGATTTAAGCGCCTATCCGGCAGGAGTTTATTTTCTTCGCATCCGTTCGGGCGAAACAGTTAAGGATTGGAAAATTATCAAGCAATGAAAAAGTTTTTTACCCTGTTATTCTGTTTTTGTTGTGTTAGTCCGCTTTGGGCTTTAGCGCCGCCGGTAGTGATTTCTGAAGTGTTGTATGATACGCCTTTGGAAGAAGACGATTGGAGAGACGAAGGAGCGACCCACAACGGCGAATTTATCGAATTGTTTAATGCAAAAGTTACGGCCGTCGATCTTTCGGGATGGATGATTGCAAACGACCATGAATCCTATAAATTGCCTTCCGGAACCGTTATCCCGGCCAGAGGCAGCATTTTGATAGCTTATCGCCACTCATTAAGTCCCGGATTTTCGTTACGAACTTTATTCCCGTCGATTTCCGTTACACAAGAACGGCAATCAATTATCTATCAAGCGCGGTTGATATTACGGAACGACGGGGAAAACCTTGTTTTATACGATCCTTATCATGTTGCGGTCGACCGGATGTCATATACTTATTCGTTTTCGTCGGATAAATGGCCGTTGCGGGCGCATAACGGTTACGGAAATAACCGCCGTACCTTATCCATTCAACGCAAACAGATCCATGCCAATCCGACGGCGATTTGTCCTTTGGCAAGCGATTATACGGTGGCGAATGCTACGCCTTTGGCCGTTACCGCAGGCAGCGAATTAATAGAACTGGATGATTTATACGGTATCTCGGAAATCAATACGCAATACGAAGTCGGCTCCATTGCCGGCGAAGCCAATGTAACGCCCACGGGAGCAGCTACTTATCAAATACCCATTCAGGTTCCGCCCGGAACCAACGGTGTGCAACCGCAACTATCGGTGGTTTACAGCAGCCAGAGCGGCGGCGGATTGTTGGGGCAAGGCTGGGATATTGCGGGACTTTCGGCGATTACGCGCGGTACACAAAGTCTTTATTTCGATGCGGTAAACGGGAAAATCGATTTGCCCGCCGTGCAATTTGATGACAAAGACCGGCTGTATTTGGATGGGCAACGCTTGATATTATTGTCGGGCGAGCATTTTAAAGCGGGAGCGGAATATGCTACAGAAACGGAAAATTATGCACGGATAAAAATATTGGGAGATTGTGATGGCCCTGCTTATTTTCAGTTGACTACCCAAGACGGACAAATTATGACATACGGTCGTTCCGGCAATTCTCATATCAGCAATGCCGGTAATAATCTTTCTGATTTTAGAATTTTAGCATGGAAACTCAACCATATTAGCGATGTTCATGGTAATACCATCGAATACACATATACCAATAACGGACAATATATATCCGAAATCATTTACGCGGGAATAAACAAAATCAAATTTGATTACACAAACAACACGCATCCCAAACAATCGTATATCAATACTTTTTTGGTTAAACACGATAAACTGCTTTCCGATATTACCGTTTACTCCGAAAACGAAAGATTGTTGAATTATCATTTCAATTATACTTATTCCGACCGGGATATGCGTTTAAGCGCCGTATCTTTGCGGGACAAAGACAATAATCAATATAATCCCACCCGGATTGATTGGGGAAACGGCGGCGAAATTAAGCGGGTGGATTTGGGAAAAGGGTATGATAAAACTTTGAATAACAGCGATAATTCGCCGCTTTACATTGCCGACGTCAATGGCGATGGATATGGCGATTTGATCGAGTTCTGGGATGGGCGAGAGAAAGATACCGGCCATTTCAATGTTTATTTATACGATAAGAATACCGGAAAATTCAGCACAACACATTCCTGCCCCGAAACGGTTTTATGTAAAAAAGAGGATGGTTATGTGGCTCAAATTATGACCGGAGATATTGATGGAGATGGGAAAGCGGAGATTATTGCTAATAACAGAGGTGTTATAGAAGTCTATCAGTGGAATGGAAGTCAGTTAGTAAAAACATCGTCGATAGATACGAAATCAACTTATTTAGGAAAGCGTTCTTATGAAATGTTTGTTTCCGACTTGAATCATGATGGCTATGGAGATATCGTATTTTTGCATACGGCTTATCAACAAAATGGACGGCTTTCAATACATTTACCAGGTTTCTATCTTGTATATTGGGGAAATTCCGAAGGAAAAATAACGAAAAACAATTTATACAATTCAGAATTTTTGACAGTAGATAACCATCAAATGGGCGACTTCAATGCCGACGGAAAACCGGAAATACTTGCTCTCAATAAAGGCATTAATACAAATTATTTAAGTGATGCCGACATATTGAAGCTGCTTACCGGTAATTATACTCCTCCGGTATATGATACTTGTTCCGTTATTACAATACGAAAACAATACAAAGATGACATTTTCAATATTTTTCCTGCTGATTTCGACGGCGACAGCCGCACCGATCTACTCTATCAACGCGACAATAAAATCTATGACTGGGAAATTTGGAGTAATGGCCTGACCGAAACAAAGAAAACCGATATGGTTCATGCTTCCAGCCCCGGAGAAGATGAACGATACGGCGCTTATGTTTTGGATTACAATGGCGACGGCCTGCCCAATGTGATTGTAGGCGATGAAATATTTAAAAACAAGAATAAAGATTACGATAAAACCAATTGGTATTTTTACAAGAATACCGGCAAGGGTTTGGTTTTGGAAAAATCCTATTCCAATTATACCCGCATGGCCAAAATACGTGGCGCCGTCGCCGACATCAACAACGACGGCATCGCCGATTTACTCATGTCCGACGGCAACGGCGATACCAATTACTACTACTTTACCCAACCCGATGCCGACAAACGTAATCTGGTACACGGCATTACCAACGGAATGGGGCAAAGCAGCAAATTCAATTACGGACATTACAGCAATTACGACCAAACAACAACTACCGACCCCATCCGCAACCTGAAATCGCCCTTGCGGGTAGTTTCTTCGTTTACCGACGCTTCGGGCGCACAAACCAACTATACTTACGAAAATGGCAAACTGCACAAACTCAAAGGATTTCTCGGTTTTGAAAAAGTAACGGCCGAAAATACGCGAACTAAGCAGAAAACCGTAACGGAATATGCCTTCGATACCAAGTTTTATGCGGTTTATCCGAAAAAACAAACCATAAGTTACAACAATGAAATTGTATCCGTTTCGGAGCAAATCAATCAGGTTATGCCTTGGCAAGAAAAGTTCCGTTATCAATCGCAAACGGTTTTAACTAAAAATATTGACTATTTGCAAGATTTGCGCAAATCTTCGTCTTTCCAATACGACAGCAGCGGCAATCTTACACTGCAAGTCGATACCATAGGCGTACAAATCAAAAAAACAGAATATAAAAATTACAAAAAACGAATCACGACTAACCTTGCACCCTATTTGCCCGGACAAATCATTACTACTTTGACTCGCACCGGACAAGAGGCTATTACAACCACCACCAACTACACCTACAACGAGCAAGGCGCCATCACCACCCAAACCGATTACGCCGGCACACCGCACGCCACACTCTCGGAATATCAATATTACCCACAAGGCAATATAAAATCCGTAAGCCTTACGCCCACCGGTATGCCCAAGCAAACCACATCCTATCAATACGATTCGCGCTACCGCTTTGCCGAACAAAAAACCAATCCTTTGAATTATACCGAAAGGAAGATCTTTTCCCCGGTGGGCAATGTCCTGTCCGAAACAAGTTTCGACGGATTGATCACCGAATATCGCTACAACGGCTTCGGCCGTCTGCTTCAAACCAGCCAACCGAACGGCGAAGTGCTACATCACTCTGTTTTCTGGGTACTGGAGCCTCAAAGTAATTATTACGGCTTTGCCAAACAAACCCACAGCGAGCAAATTACACAAGTGTCGGTTGCTTATTACGACCGGTTGGGCAGGGAAATTTCAACGGAACAAACCGGCGCGGACGGTATTACATTGACTTCTCGCAAAGAATACAATGCGCTTAATCAAGTAATAAAGGGAACCGCTCCATACAGCCCCATCGACCCTCCCGTTTACACCCAATACACCTACGACAAATTCGGGCGAATTGAGAAAAAATACGTTTACGACGATGCCGATTTGTCCTTGACCACTAAATATCAATACAGCAAAGGCACCACTACGGTTACCGCTCCCGACAATCAAAAAAGCATTTCGATAAAAGACAGTTCGGGACAAATCGCACAGCGAACCGATGCCGGAGGAACTATTAATTATACTTACAATGC
>BNWW01000030.1 GCA_025999115.1 Bacteroidia bacterium | reverse complement strand
CTTTCAGCCAAAAGGTGAAATGTCCGATAATCATTAATAAATACCGGATTGCTTCCTACTTCGTTCCTCGCAGTTCGCAAGGACGGTAGTGATAAGTATAATGCGACAATTTGAAATGCACCCTTTTGCAACATCTCTATACGAAGTGTAAATAAAATCATATTTTGGTACAGAAATCCCTACTGCCGTTTCGCGCATCATTTTATATTCCAGTTTTTGTCCGGGCGTTACATTTTTATCAAAATACTCATCTACAGGCATTTGCAGCTTAAAAGGTGCACCATAGAATGTAGAGCCTGCGTTAATGTTTCGTTTATACAGAACCACGGAACCGTTATATTCATTTGGTCCAAAGACCCACGATAATTTCACGAAATTTAAGGATTCCTGTTCAACAGCAAATGTAGAAGCGGCTACAGGACGCGGCGCAGTTATTGTGAAATAATTTGATTCGGATGATGTTTGGTAATCGTTATATGCTACAACATAATATCTGTATGTAACATTGTTTTTTACATCTTGGTCTGCATATTCTCTGTTAGTATGACCTATATTTGAAAACAACAAACTGTAATTTGCTTCTGTTCCGACTTTTTTGAAAACTTTATAACCTTTTGTATTAGACGAATTGGTTTCAGACGGCATATTCCAATTCAAGTAGATACCAAATTCTGTAACTTGTCCCGTTAATCCCGCAGGCATAGGCGGCGTTACATTGTCAGTAGCAATATGCAATGATCTTTCATTCATACCGACAACTATAACAGCTCTTTTCGGTATATTAACAGCGACGATCCGCTCCTTAATGTATTAGTAGAATTATCTACTTTTATGGATTTGTCCATAATGTGCTCAGAAGCACATCGTAATCACCATCAAATTTCGCCAAAGCTTCTTTTTTGATGAGTTTTCTGAAATCTTTGCTGTTAGTCATGGCGTTACTAACAGCCAAAGCAAAATCACGCAAATCCAAATTGTATTCGTTTTGTACAAACGTTTCTTCAACAAGATCCGGTTCGGATACTTCTTGGATTAGCTCATCTTTGGAACACATTGTAAATATAAACGCACAAAATAAAATGACTGTAATATCTATTACTTTTTTCATTATTCATAAATTTTTAAAATTAAACCGAATAATGTCCACGCTTGTTATCGCGTGGACCCCATCGCTTTATTCTAAAGTCGTCTTTGAAATTGTCTAGATTTCAGAAACCAAGAATAAAAAGCAACTACTTTTCTCAGAATTTCAAGATGTGCATATTAACACATTCTTTTTTTATTTCATAAGCATAATGATATTAAAATTTGATAATCGTTGGCAAATATATGGTTCTTTTTTTGAATTAACAAATCTTAATGAAAAAATATTTTCAATTAAAACAGCGCCACATGCAAATTTCAAATTTCTCGTTTCAATAATGGAATTTTAAATAAAAATAATCACCGATATTGGGCAAAATTTTGATTTTTTTATTCTTCATACAACAAATAAGGCCGGCGACGAATTTTGAATTTTTCCACACCGGATTGCCAAGTTTCCCTGATTTCATCAGTGGATTTTCCATCCATAATCATTTGTTTTATTTCGTTATTTCCGATTAAAAGGCGAAAAAACGGTGTGAAGAATTTCTCGCCGATATTCAGATTGCGATAAGCCTCAATCACATAACTTAAATCGAATTGTTTCGCCCAAACCACGGAATCGGGAAGATTTCGTAAATCCACTCCACAACAAAGTTGATTAAGGCAAGGCGGATTTTTCGCGCCCGGGACACTGCGCGGCGTAAACCAAAAATCATAACCGCTCATATCAGGATGACCGAAAACTTGAAATGGGAAACCGGTGCCGCGACCTAAACTTACGACTGTTCCTTCAAAAAGACAGAGCGAGGAATAAAGATATATCGCTTTCATATTCGGCAAATTAGGCGATGGCGGAACCGGCAATTCGTATTTCGTTTGATGCGTGTAGTTTTTACATCGGATGACTTTCAATTTGCATTTCCGTTTATTCGGCAACCATTTTTCTCCATTAATCATTTGCGCCAATTCGCCCAAAGTCATGCCATGAACAACCGGAATCGGAAGATAGCCGACACCCGATTTGTATTTCATATTCAGAATCGGGCCATCGACATAAAAGCCGTTAGGATTCGGCCGGTCTAAAAGGATAACCGTTTTGCGTTGTTCGGCGCAAGCATCCATTAATTTGTACAACGAAATATAATAGGTATAAAATCGAGTGCCGACATCTTGAATATCAACCAATAAAACGTCTATTTGCCGGATTTGCTCCGGCATGGGTTTGCCGGATTTGTTTTTGTAAAGGGATATAATTGAAATTCCGGTTTTTTCATCGATTTCATCGTGAATTTTCTCTCCGGCATCGCCGTTTCCGCGAAATCCGTGTTCGGGTGCAAAAATGGATTTTACATTAAAATGGTTGCGATGCAAAACATCGACCAAATGTTCGTCGCCGATTTTTCCGGTGTGGTTGGTGAAAACGGCGATGCGTTTGTTTTTCAATAATGGGAAATAGGCCCCGGTTTGTTCGGCGCCAACGATTACTTGCGCGTTTACATTGATCCAAACCACACAAAACAAACACAGAATCGAGAAAAACCAAACTTTCATTGCTGTTTTCGCTGTCGTACTACTTCGTAAATCATGACGGTGGAAGCAGCGGAAACATTCAGTGATGCAATATTGCCGAATATCGGGATTTTCACCATTTCATCGCAAATTCGCAAATTTTCCATGGCGATTCCCATGTCTTCGCCACCCATGACCAAAGCGGTTGGAACGGTATAATCAACTTCGGTATAATCCGCATCCGCTTTTTCGGTAGCGGCCACCACTTTGTATCCGCAATTTTTCAGGAATTTAATGACTTCCGTGATGCTCGCTTCTTTGCAAACCGGCAAGGAAAGCAACGCACCGGCCGAAGTTTTGACGGCATCGGCATTGACCGAAACGCTATTGCGAGTAGGAATCACAATCGCATCTACACCCGCACATTCACACGAACGGGCGATAGCGCCGAAATTGCGCACATCGGTTATTCCGTCCAACAACAAAATGAGCGGATTTTTACCGTTTTCGTAAAGAAACGGAACAATATCTTCCAATTTTTGGTAAGTTACGGCTGATATAAAAGCGATTACGCCTTGATGGTTTTTACGTGTTAAACGATTTAATTTTTCTTGCGGCACTCGTTGAATGGGAATATTGGTTGTCTTCACAATATTAAATAACTCGTGCGACAAATCGTTTTGTAAATCCCTACGTATCAAGATTTTATCAATTTCTTTTTCAGCTTGAATCGCTTCGATGACGGCGCGGGTGCCGAAAATCATTTCGGTTTCTTTCATTTTTTTATTGTTTAATTTTGTTTTTTGCGATTGAATTTAGCTACAAAGGTACCATTTTTTCAGTCGTTCGGCAGCATTTTCCACCATCTTTTGTATTGATGAATCCGGTTGTTCAAAATATTCAAACGAAAACGGGCGATTTTTGAGGGAAGTTTTGCGCCAAAGCCCGATTACTTTGCCGTTGGCGATGATGGTGGGGCGGAAAATTCCGTTGCTTGAAATCGCTTTAGTGTATTGTTCCGACGTGATTACGGCGCTACGGTCGCGGTAGGCGATGATGTATTCGTCGAATGCGGGCAGCAAAAAGGCTTGAGAATTATTGTCGGGAACAATGTTCGGGTCGAAAAAATAGCTTTGTCCGTCGATGATTATTTCGGTAAAGCGGTTTTTCACGGATTCCAAGCCTTTTCGAGCATCGGTTATTGACAAGCCCGACCACCATACAAAATCATGCAAAGTAGCGGGGTTATGGCTTTTGAAATACATTTCGGCGAGTTTGGATAAAGATTCTTCGTGGGTCGGCATGGGCAAGGCGCTCGTTGCCCCTACATTCGAGATACGTTCGTCCAGCAGGGTGTAGGTTTGTTTTTTGCCTTGCATGGCGCCGCTGCAAATAATCGCATCGACTTCCGCCCGCATCAAAAAATGGCTCATTCGTGCGCTGTCGACGGCGATTCCTGCATTTTGCAAGCTTTCGGTCAGTTGTTCGCGCGTAAGATGGTTTCCTCCCTCTAATAATTTGATAATCAAATCGTTGGTTTTTGTGAATAATTCGGGAGTAATGCCCAATTCCCGGTCACGGCCGGCGGCGGCAGATTTGATGTGTTTGGCGGAAAGAGCCAGCATCCAGCGAATATGTTCGGGCGAAACGAAATGCCATGTCGGACGCAGAACGTGCGTGCGAACAATTTCTCCTCGGTTGAAGGCATTTTCAATCATTTGTTCCGTACTGCCGGTTATGCGGATACCGACAGCCCATTTTGCCATGACAAAATCTTGCGCTTGAATCGCTCCCAGATGTTTTACTACTTCCTGCGGCGTTTTGCAGGAAGGTTTTGTGAGGTTGTGAGCGGCGAGGCGAATATTTCCAATGATTGATTTATTTATCATCTTTCTTAAATAGCTTGTTGATTTTACTGACTTCTTGAACCCGAAACTCAACAATTTGCTTTATCAATTCCTCCGGCAACGGTTTTTTATACGGAAATTGTATTGTGCCTTTTCCACTCTGTTTGTATTCGGTTAATTCTTCTTTAAAAGCTTCGATTCCGGATGGAATGGGATAAAAACCGATGTGTTGTTTGTGTCCTGCAAAATAGACCAAAGGTTTGCCGCTCAATTTGTATGTCGGCATTTGCCATGTGATGCTTTCGGTTGCTTTGGGCGCCGCTTGCTGAATGACTGCCCGGATTTTTTTCAGAAGAATTTGTATTTCTTCCGGAAATTCGCCGATGTATTCGTCCACTGTTTTGATGACTGATTCTTTCATATTATTGTGCCATTTTTGTGTTTCCCATTACCTTTTTCACCAATTTCCGCACAACCAACCGTGGCAAAAAGCGAGAAGCAATATTAACAAAACCAACCATAAATCCGCCGTATTGCACCGGCTTACCTTTCATCAGCGCTTTGTAACCTGCTTTGGCAATTTGCGCCGCAGAATAGGAACCAAACATCATCAATTTGGAATAACGCATATTGGCGGCATTTTCAAAACCTGTGGCAACGGGACCGGGACAAAGCGCCGTTACACTTACGCCGCTGCCGCACAATTCTTCATCGAGCGCCTGCGAAAACGATAAAACAAAGGCCTTGGTAGCGGCATAAACTGCAAAATTGGGCATGGCAGCCATCCCTGCAACCGAAGCAAGATTCAAAATTCGTCCCGTCCCACGCTTTTTCATTTCAGTACCGAAGAAGTAGAACAGTTGCATTAAAGCATTGATATTCAATTGAATCATGTTTTTTTGCTTCTCCAAATCGGAAGTCAAAAAATCGACATAATCGCCGAAGCCGGCATTATTTACCAAAATATCCACATTTAGATTTTTTGCTTGCGTTTCTGTAAACAATTCGTTAGCAGCATTTTCTACCAACAAATCTTTCGCGATTACGACAACGGAAATTTCGTTTTGTGTTTCCAATTCGATTTTCATGCTTTGCAATTTATTTTCGCTACGGGCAACTAAAATCAAATTATGTTTGTCTTTGGCAAAAAGCTTCGCTAATTCATATCCGATTCCACCGGATGCGCCTGTGATTAATGTGTAAGTCATTATGATTTATGATTTTTCAATAATTCTTTGGCATTCTCAATCGCCGCTTCCGTAAGTTCCGAACCGCTCAACATTTGGGCAATTTCCCGGATTCGTTCTTCCGGCGACAAGCGACGAATATGCGTTTCGGTAAAATCGTTGTTTTCTTCCTTATAAACAAAATATTGGGCTTCGCCGTTAGCTGCGATTTGCGGCAAATGGGTAATAGCGATTACCTGCATCACTTGGCCCATATTGTGCATGATATTTCCCATTTTATCGGCAATCTCGCCTGAAACGCCGGTATCTATTTCATCGAAAATAATGGTCGGCAAGGCAGCGGCGCCGGCAATCATCGCTTTAATTCCGAGCATTAACCGGGAAATTTCGCCACCCGAAGCGATTTGGGCGACCGGCAACAGCAGGTTATTCCGGTTGGCCGAAAACAAAAACCGAATATCATCATTTCCGGTGGAATCGAGCATTTCTTTCGTTCTTATTTCCACTTGAAATTGTAAAGACGGCATTCCCAAGCCACTGACACGTTCAACCAGCGCCTTTTCCAATAAACCGGCCGCTTGGCGGCGAGTTTCGGATAATTTACCGGCTAATTGTTTGATTTTTATTTCCGAAATCTCGAATTGTTGTTGTAAACGAGCGATTTCATCGTCGTAATTGTCGATTTCGTTTAATTGCGCTTCCAATTCGTTTTTCAATATGATTAAATTTTCGATGGAATCGCTATGATGTTTGGTTTGAAGGGAATAAATCAAATCCAAGCGTTCGTTGATTTGTTGCAAGCGTTCGGGATTTAATTCCAATTTTTCCTGCCGGTGATGAATTTCCGCATTTAAATCTTTCATATCCAAATAGGCCGATTGGATTCTTTCGACGATTTCATCTGCAGAACGGGAAATTTTTTGAATATTTTGCGCTGTTGTCAAATTTTCTTTCAATCCGGAAAGAATGCCCGTTTCATCGGATGAAAGTCTATTTTCAATTGCAAACAATCCAGCTTTGATTTCTTCAAGATGAGCAAGCGTTTTTTGTTCTTCCTCCAATTCGCTTTGTTCGCCGGCTTGGAGCTTGGCCTCAGCCAATTGTTGATATTGGAAACGCAAATAATCTCGTTCCGACGAATGGGCGGCGGCTTTTTCTTTCAATTCCTGCAATTGGCGGCGAATCGTTAAAAATTGCTTGTATTCCAAAGAATATTCGGTTCGCAAAACACGATTTTCGGCCAATACATCGAGCGCTTGTAGTTGGAATTTGGTATCGCCGAGCAATAAATTGTGGTGTTGCGAATGAATATCAATCAAGAATGCGCCCAAATCTTTCAAATCGTTTAATCCCACCGGTTGGTCGTTGATAAAGGCGCGTGATTTGCCCGAACTCCAGATTTCGCGCCGGAAGATACAGTTTTGCGCATCATATTCCAAATCGCGTTCGGCAAAAAACGATTCCAATCCGTAGGATGAAATATCGAAAAGGCCTTCTATCAAACACTTTTCTTCGTTGGGTTTGATGGATTTACTGTCGGCGCGCTGGCCTAAAATCAAAGACAAAGCGCCCAAAATAATGGATTTTCCCGCTCCTGTTTCGCCGGTAATGACCGAAAATCCTTTGGAAAAATCAATTTCCAGATGGGAAATAAGCGCGTAGTTCCGGATTGTTAAATTTTTCAGCATAAATTATTTTCTCAAATCGTTTAATTGGTTCGACATAGCCGGGTAAACACTTCGCAGCAATTCGTAGGTTTCTTTTTTCTCTTCTTGCGTGGCTTTTTCGGCAATTAATACGATTTCATCAAGTTTTGTATCGGCAAACATTTGTAAAACCAATTCCGAGGAGCGTATTTGTCGAGTTTCTTTTAGAATAGGTAATAAAGCAAGTATAGTTAGTCGCCCGCGATCGGGATTTGCAGCCATTTCATCGAGGCCTTTGCGATGATAGTTATACCAAAATTCGCGATATTTTTTCATATTTTCGTCTAAATACGAATTAATCATCGAACCGCGGCTTTTGCTGTCGTCGAAAGCCGACCAACCGTCCCATCCTGCCGATTGCGCCGCAGAAGCGACATTTTGGGCTTCGCGAAAAAATATTGTTCCGCCCATGGGAGAAAAACTGTCGAAATCCAAAGCCAAAATTAAATAAGCATAGAACGAAAGTACGGCTTCGAGATTACTGTTCACTGTATTTTGTTGCCTTTCGATCGAAGAATTTTCCTGATATTCAAATTCAAATTTAGTGTCGCGATAATTGAGCAACGAAGTCGTGTATGCCGAATTATAGACCGGACGGCGCGCTTGGACAAACAATTCGGCTTTAAATTGGTTGTCGGACGGCTGTTCATTAATTTGAATCGCGAAGGTACAATCAATTTTTTCGTTGGCGGCGAAAGTGGTTGCCGTCCATCGCGTTCCGTTAATAAATTGAGTAACAGCACGTTCCATCGTTTCAAAAACATTTTTATTGGCCGATTGAATCCGTTCACTGTTCACGGTAACTTTGGCGTTGAGTTCTTGGGCTTGCGTGTGTGAGGCAAGAGCGGTAAAAAAGAGAAAACACGCGATGAAATGGTAAAGAAAACAATTATTTTGTATCATAAAATTTTATATTTATAAATTAACGCTAATTGAGCCTAATTTCCGGGATAAATCGTGTAATGCATATTTAAAAGTTTCTATTTCCGTATCCGTAAATTCGGCAGGTTTCCCATTCACAATGTTGCCGTTAATACGTTGATAAAGCCACGCATCGGTTTTTTTGAAATAATTTTTAGCAATATAAACCATGGATAATGCCGGAATTACTTCCTTCAATTTTTCTTTAACAGCCAATTGGCTTGCCGCCTCTGCCGTTTCTTTGGCAACATCAACCATACTTTGCGCCCATTTTCCCGGGTTTTTAGCCATTAATTCTTTCATTTTCAAATCAATGGCATTCACTTCCTTATCGCTTTTCGCATTGCGGAAAGCTTCTTTCAATTGATTTATTTCGTCTTTCATATATTTAAATTAATGTCCAATTTCTTTCAGTTTCTCCACTATAATTTCAATTTGCTCGTCAAAATGTTGTTTTATTTGTACTTCTCTTATCGTAACTTCGTTATAATAAGATAGATAAAACAACAAATCCTTTTCCAAGTTTCGTTTTTCTTTTTTGGTCGTAGAGTCTAACATAATCGCCGGATGTATTTTTGATGCTGCAAAGGTAATAATGTTTTTCTTATTACAAAACTTTTTCAACAAATATCCTTATCTTTGCCGGTCGTAATTATAAAAACAATGAAAATTCAAATCATCAACGGCCCCAATTTGAATCTGTTGGGCGTTCGCGAACCGGGCGTTTACGGCTCATCATCTTTCGAATCGTATTTAGGCGAACTCAAAAAGCGTTATCCCGAAACGGAAATTGAATATTTTCAATCGAATATCGAAGGAGAAATCATCAATAAAATCCATGAAACGGGATTTTCTTTCGATGGAATCGTACTAAATGCGGGCGCCTACACGCACACTTCGGTCGCGATTCACGATGCAATTAAAGCGGTAACTTCGCCGGTTATCGAAGTGCATATTTCGAATGTTCATGCACGGGAAGAATTTCGGCATACTTCGTTGATTACATCCGTTTGCAAAGGCGTAATCGCCGGTTTCGGATTCGATTCGTATCGTTTGGCTATCGAAGCGATTTTTCAATTGAAAGTTGAAAATTGAAAATGAACTTGGACGAATATATTCTGGCGAATATTGATGAGGAAGGGGCGCAATTAGCCCGGCTTTACCGGGATGCGCACGTTCGCTTGGTTCGTCCGCGGATGCTTTCGGGACATTTGCAAGGGCGACTTTTAAAAATGCTGGTCCGGCTGGTTCAACCGAAACGGATTTTGGAAATCGGAACTTATACCGCTTACGCCACCCTTTGTTTGGCGGAAGCATTGCCCGGCGACGGCGAAATCCATACCATCGAAAAAGACGATGAAATAGAGGATTTTATTCGCGAGCAAATCGAATTATCCGGTTTAAAAAATAAAATCCGGTTATATATCGGCGATGCTTTGGAGGTGATTCCGAAATTAAACGAAACCTTCGATTTGGTTTTTATCGACGCCGACAAACGTTTGTATTGCGAATATTACGATTTGATTTTTGAGAAAGTCCGGATGGGCGGGTTGATTTTGGCCGATAATACTTTGTGGAGCGGGAAAGTTGTGGAACCGGTTGCTCCGAGCGATAAGCAAACGCAAGGGATTTTTCGTTTCAACGAAAAAATCAAAAACGATACGCGAATTGAAAAAGTTATTTTACCTTTGCGAGATGGATTGACGATGATTTATAAAAAATGATTAAAAATGGCAACAACAATTTAGATAAAGCAACAAGCGACAAGATAAGTTTTATTTCATTTATTGTGCCTGAATTTGCAGCGGCATACAAGATGAATGCACAAAACGCTTATTTTTACATGAAAAAATACGACGGTTGGGATTTTCTCAATAAACACTGGAGGACGCTGCATACCGATAATCCGTTTAATGCCGTAGATTATTTGTATCGAATTTGTTATCAAAATGGAGGGTTGCGCTAATGCAGGTATATCACGGCAGTTATACGGCACAATCGAAGAAATCGATTTAAGCAAATGCCAAGCTAACAAAGACTTCGGTAGAGGCTTCTATGTTACCAAATTTAAAAGCAAGCCGAAGAATGGGCGGAAATAACCGGTAAAGTACACGGCACAAACGGTGTTGTAACGGAATTTACTTTATACGAAAGAACTCAAAGTGTTGCGTTTCAGCAAATACAATGATGAATGGTTTGACTTTATAATCCTGTTAGGATTCTAATACGATCATAGATACAATAATTTGCCGAAAAATCTGTTTTTAAATAGATAAAACAGCATAAATGTTTCGCAAACAACTATATCTCATCCTTTTCATCGGCTTGATTTCTTGCAAATCAGCCAAATTGAGCGATGCCATCGAACGCGAAGAACGCGGCGAATATTTCGAAGCGGCGCAAATCTACAAACGGGTTTATTCCAAAACTTCCCCGAAAAAAACCTATTTGCGGGGCAGCGTGGCTTTCCATCTGGCCGAATGTTACCGCCAAACCAATCAAACCAACCGCGCATTGAGCGCTTACGGAAATGCGATTCGCTACAAATATACCGACAGCACCGCCATTCTGCACCAAGCCGGAATGCTCCATCGTTTGGGACGTTACGCCGAAGCAAAAAAATCCTACCAAAAATTTTTGGATTCGGTTCCCGATAATATTTTAGCGAAAAATGGAATAACCGGTTGTGATTTGGCGATGGAATGGAGGAAAAATCCTACTCGCTATAATATTCGGAAAATGGATCTTATGAACTCGCGGGACGGCGAATTTGCTCCGATGCTTACCGGCGAAAATTTCGATGAATTGTACATTTCTTCCTCGCGGAAAGATGCTTTGGGCGACACGAAAAATCCGATTACCGGCGCAAAAAACAACGATTTTTTCGTTTTCAAACAAGACGAGAAAAAACAATGGATGAAAGCCGAACACCTTACCAGCGGAATCAATACCGAAATGGACGAAGGAACGGCCTCTTTCTCACCCGACGGCAGCCAAATGTATTACACTTATTGCGGACACGATTCTTTAGCGATGAATACGGCCGAAATTCGCGTTTCCACTCGTTCGGGAGCCGAATGGGGCGCCGGTACAAAAGCCATGGTTTTCAAAGATTCATTGTCCATGGCGGCGCATCCGGCGGTGGGTCCCGACGGTTATTTATATTTTGTGTCCGACATTTCGGGCGGCTATGGCGGAAAAGACATTTGGCGCGTTTCCATCGATGGAATCGGCTCTTTTTTTCCAGAAAATCTCGGACCGGAAATCAATACGCCCGGCAACGAAGAATTTCCGTACATGCGCGCCGATAGCGTGTTGTTCTTCTCGTCCGACGGACATCCGGGAATGGGCGGTTTGGATATTTTCAAAGCCGAATTGAATCAAAATCAATGGCGCATTACCAACATGAAGGCGCCAATCAACAGTATGGGCGATGATTTCGGAATTAGTTTTGCCGGCCGAAAAGAATCAGGCTTTTTTAGCAGCAACCGCAACGACGGACGCGGCGCCGACCATATTTATTCTTTCAATTTACCCGGAATTTTGGTGGCAGTCGAAGGTTGGGTCGTAAACAGCAACGACGAAGATGTAGAGGATGCCTACGTGCGGATTGTCGGTAAAAATGGCGTAAATCAACGAATCGCCGTCCGGCAGGATGCTTCCTATTATATGGAAGTTACACCCGGAATGGATTACGTGATGATGGCGAGCGCTCCGGGTTATCTAAATCAAAAACAAACCTTAAACGTTCCCGGTGATGAGAAAAGTGAAACGTACTACATCGATTTCGGCCTGAAATCCATCTCCAAACCCGAATTAATCGAAGATATTTTCTACGATTTCAACAAAGCCACCCTGCGTCCCGAATCGAAAAACGCGCTCGAAAAACTGATTGAAATGTTGAACGACAATCCCAACGTAACCATCGAACTTTCGGCGCACACCGACCGCATCGGTTCCGATGAATACAACGAAAATCTCTCGCAACGACGCGCACAATCGGTTGTCGATTACTTGATAAAAGGCGGCGTCCCAACCGACCGCCTCACCGCCAAAGGCTACGGCAAATCGAAACCGACCACCGTATCGAAAAAAATGGCCGAAAAATACGATTTTTTACCCGGAGGACAAGAATTAACGCCCGATTTCATCGGAAATTTGGAACCTTTACAACAAGCGGCGGCCGACCAAATCAACCGCCGCACCGAGTTTCTGGTTTTATCTACCGATTATGGATTAAATTAATTAACCAAATAAAATATTGTTTTTAATAAGAATTGTTATAATTTTGCACGCTAATATATTAAAACAATATCGTAATTACATTAATTTTTGTTAAATTAAATAATATGAAAAAAGTGATTTTTTTAACATTTGCCATTTTATTGGCAATCACAACCATCACATTCGGTCAATTACGAATCGGGTCGGCCGAAAACCCTCACGAAAGTGCGATTTTGGATTTAACAAATCCATCTAATTTGGGTCTGAAACTGCCTGTTGTAAATTTACAGGATGCAGAAATCCTGCAAGTCGGCGGCTCTACCGCAGATGAAGACCTCTCCGCTGTTGGTATGCTTGTTTACAATACCAATGTTGCCGCACTTGACGGCGAAGGCGTTTATTTATGGGACGGCTATTGTTGGAATGCGCTCAATACACAAGGTAAAACCGGAGAAAAATTTACGTCCGGTTTGATTGTTGCTACCTGTAATGTAGGCGCACCCGGCACTTTTGCCGAAAATCCCGGAGATATTGGTATGTATTATCAATGGAACAGTAAAGTTGCATGGGATTGGAATGGAACAGAAGCCGTTCCTCTTGATGGTACATCCGTATGGAATGATGCTTGGGATGGTAACGGAGCCACGAAATGGGCGCCCGAAAACGACCCTTGCCCAGCCGGATGGCGTATGCCGACTTATGCGGAGATATTATTGTTCGTACAATCTATTACAGATTTCAATTTTCATACTGATGCCAATGGAAAATATGTAGAAATTGTTACATTCAATAATGGTGCAACTATTATAATATCGGCAGAAGGTGGATTAATCACGTCCGTTAATCAAAAAGATTATGTAGGAGGAGGACCTATTTTGCATTCTACAACTTATCCGTTGGCATGGGGTCTTGAACATCCCGTATGTACAAGTTTTGATGACGGTCAAGCATCTCCTCCTTGTTCGCCCAATTATGCCCGCCAAATACGTTGTCTGAAAGATGTTTTGCTGCCGATATAACGGATTTAATTAAACACCACCGTCTTATTTTGGTAAGTTAAAACTTTTCGTTGAACATGCTTTTCTACAGCGCGTGAAAGAACAATTTTTTCCAAATCGCGACCTTTATGCACTAATGTTTCCACATTGTCTTTGTGGGAAATGCGTACAATATCTTGTTCGATAATCGGGCCGGCATCCAATTCGGTAGTAACATAATGGCTTGTGGCGCCGATTAGTTTTACACCACGCTCAAAAGCCGCGTGATAAGGTTTTGCCCCTACAAACGCCGGTAAAAACGAGTGATGAATGTTGATGATTTTATTCGGATAACGATCAATCATCTTTTCCGAAATTACTTGCATATAACGTGCTAAAACGATAAAATCAATTTTATATTCGGCTAATAACGCCAATTCAGCCGCTTCTTGTTCCGCTTTATTTTCTTTTGTAACCGGAAAAATATGGAACGGAATATCGAAGCGTTTTCCGACTTCTTCCAAATTTTTATGATTGCTGATAATCAACGGGATTTCAACATTCCATTCGCCGGCCGTATATTTGGCCAACAAGTCGTAAATGCAATGCGACATCTTTGATACGAAAATAGCCATTCGCGGCCGGTAATCATTAAAGTACAAACGGAACGAGATTTCGTATTTTACCGAATACAAAGTGGCGAAATATTCCTCGATTTTATCGGAAGGAATCACAAAATTGCTCAAATCCCATTCGACTCGCATAAAGAAAATACCTTGATCAACATCTGTGTGCTGATCAAGGTAAATGATATTTCCTCCGTTGGAATGGATAAATTCCGTGATGGTCGCAATCAAACCTGGCCGGTCGGGCGAGTGCATCAAAAGTATCGCCGTCTGTTTCATTGTTTTTTGGGAGTTTTAAAACAAAAAGCGAACAAGATACCGATGATTAAGGCGTAAGCCGCAAAAATGTACCAAGCCATCGGCCAATTCGGTGTTTCGGATTGAGTTACATAATGGTTCACAATAGCGCCGGCTGCATACGATCCGATGATAGCGCCGACTCCGTTTGTCATCAACATAAACAATCCTTGTGCGCTGGCGCGGATTTTTGAATCGGTCGTTTGTTCCACATAAAGTGAACCCGAAATATTGAAAAAGTCAAACGCCATTCCGTAAACAATCATCGAGAGAATGAGCAGGGGCAACCCGCTTCCCGGATTTCCCAAGCCGAATAAACCGAAGCGCAAAACCCAAGCAAACATACTCAGCAACATCACTTTTTTGATGCCGAAACGGTTCAAGAAAAACGGAATGGTAAGAATAAACAGCGTTTCCGAAATTTGCGAAACCGAAAGCAAAATGACCGAATGTTCCACACCAAACGAATGAGCGTATTCGGGAATCGCAGCAAAACTGCTCAAAAACAAATCGCCGAATCCGTTGGTAATTTGCAAAGCGGCGCCCAATAACATCGAAAACAAGAAGAAAACGGCCATTTGTTTGTCTTTGAACAAAGTAAACGCACGCAAACCCAAAACATCCACCAAGGATTTACTTTCAGGATTTTTATTGACTTCGCAAGCCGGAAGAAAAAACGAATAGATACCCAAAATCAGCGATGAAATGGCCGAAACATACAATTGTACTTCCGAAATTTTGAAACCGGTTAAATCGACCGTCCACATGGCGCAGATAAAACCGATGGTTCCCCACACGCGAATTGGCGGAAAATCTTTCACAACATCCTTATTTTCTTTGGCTAAAGCATTATAAGCCACTGTGTAACTCAAGGCCAAAGTCGGCATATACACCATCACGCTCAACAGCATCAAAACATAAAGCGGCGCATAATCGGTTTGAAACGAAGCGGCCAACAAAAACACCGCACCCAGAAGATGACAAATGCCGTAGAGTTTTTGCGCCGGCACCCAACGGTCGGCGATAATACCCACCAAAGCCGGCATAAACAGCGATGCAATGCCCATAATGGCGAAAAAACTACCGATTTGTACTCCATCGAAATGCAAGACATTCCCGACATAACTGCCGAAAGAAATCAGCCACGCCCCCCAAATGAAGAATTGGAGGAAATTCATGATGATTAATCGTAATTTAATACTCATAATATGTGTTATTTATTTGTTTTTCGGAACAAGTTACAAATTTACGGGAAAAAATCAAGTTTGCAAGGGGGATAGGAAAATTCTTGCTTGCGGATTCAAATCTTTTTATATACATTTACAAAATCGGCTCGGTTATTGTAATTTTGCGTATTAATTTCGATGAAGATATAACTACAACGTAAATAAAATTATTAAAATGGCAGGGCAAGTCTTCTATTTCTATTCCCAATTCGGTAACGACTATTGGCAATCATGCTTTTTGGAATTGCACCAAATTGACTGCAATTACTATTAACGGTTTTGCAGGAGATTCCCGCTTTCGCGGGAATGAGTCAAGACTTTTATTCTTATCTATTGACTTGAAATTTTGTACTTCCCGTCTTAAAAAAATCCACAATCTGCCGCGCCGCCGCAATCCCCGCGTTGTTGTTAGCTTCACTTGTTTGCGCCCCCATTTTTTTCGGCGTAGAAAAATAGCGTTTCGGGAATTTTTCTACCATTTCATCGTGATTTTTCGGCATAATATCCGTCAAATATTTGAAGTCGGTGCGCTCTTCCATCAATCTTACCAATTCGGCTTCGTGGATGACTTCTTTACGCGCAGTATTGATGAGAACGGCTTTTTTCGGCATTTTGCTCAATAAAGCGTAATTGATTGAATTTTTGGTTTCGCCGGTTGCCGGAATATGTAAGGAAACATATTGGCATTTTTCGTACAATTCATCGGCGGAATCAAGCGCTTTCACACCGTCTTTTTCGATTACTTCTTTCGGACAAAAAGCATCGTAAGCATAAATTTCCATACCGAAACCTTTGGCGATACGAGCAACATTGCGGCCGACATTTCCGTAAGCATGAATGCCTAATTTTTTACCCAAAAGTTCGCTTCCCGAACTGCCGTCGTAAAAATTTCGCGCCGAATAAACCATCAAACCCAAAGCCAATTCAGCTACGGCGTTGGAATTTTGTCCGGGGGTATTCATCACGACGACTTTATGAGCCGTAGCGGCATCCAAATCCACATTGTCGTAACCGGCGCCGGCACGCACCACAATTTTCAAATTCGGAGCGGCAGCCAACACTTCGGCATCAATAATATCACTGCGAATGATGATGGCATTGGCTTCTTTTGCAGCGGCCAACAACTCGGCTTTATCCGTGTATTTTTCCAATAACACGGTTTCAAACCCGGATTCGTCTATTACTTGTTTGATTCCCTTCACGGCTTCTGCGGCGAAAGGCTTTTCGGTAGCAATCAGTATTTTCATTTGCTCATCAAATATTTAGAAATAATGCGCAAAAGTACAAAAAAATTAACAGAACACCATCAATTCATTAAAGATATTGATTGGCTTCGCAGATGCTTTTCCAAATTAACTCCAAAAGCAGGTCTTGATTGTCTTTCGACTGGTTACCGTTGGCGTAATCTTGCAGTAAATCAACCAGAGTTCCGGTCGAAATCATCTTCATCAACGGAAGCATTTTGTGGGAAACATTTTTAATAGTATCCCAATCATCCGCATCGAAAGCATGGTACAAGATATTGTAATTTTTTTCCGTTTCAGACACAAATGTGCTGATGATGGATTTACCGGCAGCAATGTCTTCTCCGGCAAATTGAATAAATGCTTCGAATCCCATATTTTTATTGCCTGTATATTCGTAAATTGTATTCAATAGTTGGTCGGCCGTAAACGGTTTTTCTACAAAGGCCGCAAATCCGGCTTCTTTACATTCTTCGTCCGACAGCACGGCGCCCGACAGACCGATAATCGGAATGGTCATCGAATCTTTAAATTCGGAAATACGAATGCGTTTTACTAATTCCACGCCGGTCAGATCCGGCATATTCACATCCGAGAAAATAATATCGAAATGTTCTTTCGGCAATAGAGAAAGGGCTTCCAAGGCGCTCGAACAGGTGCGGTTCGGGATACCTTCGCGTTCCATCAATCGCGAAATCATATCTAATTGGATAATATCGTCGTCGATAAATAAAACCCGTATCGGTTTTTTGATCGGAACATTCTTTGACAGCGTAACTTTTTCGGGAATATTGCCGATTTTATCCATTGGCAAAATCAGTTTGAAAGTTGAACCTTTACCGACTTTCGATTCAACGGAAATCGACCCTCCCAAAATTTTCACTAAACGATTCGCGATATGCAAACCCAAACCCACGCCTTCGATTCCGTTAGCGCTACCCAAACGTTGATACTCGTTGAAAATCCGTTTGGAATCCGTTTCTTTAATGCCCGGTCCGTTATCTTTGACGGAAATAATCATTTGTATCGGATGTTTGGATTTATCTAATCGAGCGGACAATACGATCTGTCCTTTTTGAGGCGTATATTTAATGGCATTAGAAATTAAATTATTGACAATCTGACGAATACGATACGGATCGCTGATATAGGTTTCCTTTTGATCAATATCGGATTCAAAATCATATTGCAATCCTTTTTTAAACGCTTCGGGTAGAAAACTTTGATAGATTTCGGTCAGCAATAAATAAGGAGAGAAACGCAACACATCTTTCTTTTGTTGTTTGCTTTCCAATGAATGAAATTCGAGCAGATTCCGCACCAAATCCAAAATATGAACGGCCGAATGGCGCATATTGTTGATGAAGCCATTGTATTCGTCGGAAAACAAATCGCTTTTCATCAATTCGAGATAGCCCAGAATCGAACTGATGGGCGCTTTTATGTCGTGGGAAATCATCAACATCAACTTTTCGCGCGAAGCCAACAAGTTTTCGGTATGTTTTTTGCTGGCTTCAATTTCATTATGCAGACGTTGATTTTGTGAAAGCGAACGCAATATCCATGCCATAAAAATAAATACCAGAATAAATGCGATAAAAGCAAACAGGGCTACAACCCGTGAAGAATGTTGTATCGCGGCTTCACGAGCATCCGAAGCTTCGATATGACGCCGGTAATCATCCTCTTGCAATTGCGAAATCAACGAATTGATATGCGAAGTAGTTTCTCCGTTTACACGATACAATTCGTTCTGTTTGGTAATCATGTCGGCAGTTACTTTGGCATTCCGCTTTTGAGCGGCGTAATTCATTTCGCGGATAAATTCTACAATCGTATCGCGCAACATCGGTATGATTACTTCTTGCTGGTAAAGTACGGAATTGCTGGTAATATTTTGTACGGTATCGGGTCCCGTATTTTTAATAGCTTGGCCGATTCGCCGGAACAAACCGCCTTTTTCTTTGATCACAATAGCAGTGTCGTTCGTTAACTCCACCGGATTACAATTATTCAATATTGTTTCCAAAGCTTTGATGTCGTATTTATTGAAAATAGTTTCTTTGGAAATTTTTTGTGTGGTAACGGTTTGATATGTTCGGGAAAGTTCGACTAATTCGGTCGTATTTTGTTGTTTGCGTTGAAATAACGACTGTAATGTATCCAAATGATGCGCCCAATGCGATTCGGAAGAAATCCGGTGCATCGAATCGATTTGCGTAAACACCGACAACACCAATGAATCGTATTCTTGTTTCAAATTTGAATTACTTACTAATGTCATTAAGCCGACAGTACCTTCCACGCGGTACATATTTGTCAAGGTATTACTCAATGCAACCAATTCGGTATTTTGAGAATAAGGTTCTATTTGCTTGTTATAATTCGCCCATTCCCGGTACACCCACCAAATACCGCCGACAAAAGCGATCGACAATATCACGTAGCTGCATATTATGAGAATTTTAGTGCGAAACATTTTAATCATTATTTATTTTAGGGCAACAAATTTTCAGGTAATAAATCGGATGTAATGGTGGAGCCCGGCGCCATTAAAACCAAACGGAAAACGATATTCCGTAATTCGCGGATATTGCCCGGCCATTCATAACTTTTCAAGCGTTTCAAGACTTTATCGTCGAATCCCGTTATTTGCTTGTCCATTTCCTGATTGGCTTGTTCGAGAAAATGTTCGGCGTAGGCTTGAACATCGTCTCTACATTCATGCAAACTCGGCACATGGATTTGAAATTCATTGACCCGGTGATACAAGTCGCGACGGAATTTACCGGCATCGACAAAAGCTTTCAAATCTTCGTTTGTAGCCGACACGATGCGCACATCCACGGCGATTTCCTTACTCGAACCCACCGGTTTGATTTTCTTTTCCTGCAATACGCGCAGTAATTGCATTTGAATGTCGGTCGGAAGATTCCCGATTTCATCGAGAAAAAGAGTACCTCCGTTGGCTTCTTCAAAATGTCCTTTTTTATTGCTGATGGCGCCGGTAAACGAGCCTTTTAGGTGGCCGAAAAATTCGCTTGCCGAAAGTTCTTTGTTCATCACGCCGCAATCGACCGGAACGAAAGGCCCGTCGGCGCGTTTGCTTTGCTTGTGAATCATGCGGGCGAGGTGTTCTTTTCCGGTTCCGCTTTCTCCTTCGATAAATACGGATAAATTAGTCGGAGCAACGATACTGACCAATCCGTAAGCCCGTTGATTGGCTTCGCATTGGCCTCGTACATATTTAATTTCGGTTTCTTTTTTAGATTGTTGTTTTGCCGGCACGAATGGGGGACGTAGCGCTTCCGGTTCCGCATTTTGAACCGCTTCCATGGCTTCCTGTATTTTTTTCAGTAACGAATCGGGATTAATCGGTTTGTTTACATAATCATAAGCGCCCGAACGGATAGCTTCCACAGCGGTTTGAATATCGGCATAGCTGGTCATCATAATAAACACCACCTGAGGATAGGTTGCTTTCGCCCATTTGAGGAACGAAATGCCGCTATCGTCGGGTAAACGCAAATCGGAAATAACCAATTCGGGATTGAATTGCTCCATTTCTTTCTTTGCGGCTGCTACTGTAATGGCTGTTTGGACGGTATAGTCCTTTTTAGTCAGCCATGTCTTGAGCATAAGACTCAACGTGATGTCATCATCTAAAATTAGAATATTCATTAATAACTTTTTTTAATCTCTGTACGTTACTTTCTTCTTTCGATAATGTAATCCATTAGCAAGCCCATTGCTTGTTTGGCTTCCGAATCCGGAAAATGCGCGAGGATTTGTTCTGTTTCCCTTTTTATTTCCTGCATTTTGGCTTGTGTATATTCGATTCCCTTATATACCTTGGCAAAAGTGAGGAGTTGCCGGATATTTTCCGATGAAAAGTCTTGTTTTTGAATCAAAGCAAGCATTTCGTCGGCTTCCGGTTGGGGAGCGGTTTGCAGAGCGTAAATCAAGGGTAAAGTAATTTTTCCTTCCCGGATATCATTGCCGGTGGGTTTTCCGATTTCGCCTTGTTCGTAATAATCGAAAATATCGTCGCGTAATTGGAAGCAAACTCCCAAATTTTTTCCGATTTGTCGAAGAATTTCCGTTTTTTCCGCATCGGCGTCCACAGAAATTGCTCCCATTTCGGTACAAGACGATATTAAAACCGCTGTTTTTTTCCAAATAATTTCAAAATAACGCTTTTCGTCAATCCGTATCTCCGAGGAAGAAATTAATTGCGACAACTCTCCTTCCGACAAATATTGTGCCAAACTCGCTAAAATTTGAAGAATTTTTAAATTTTTTGTTTCCACCCCGCGTAAAATGGCTTGTGAGAGAATATAGTCGCCCAACAGAACAGCTGCTCGATTACCGAATTGAGCCATCACGGAAGGTTGGCCCCGGCGTTCTTTAGTATCGTCCACCACATCGTCATGAATTAAGGTAGCGATATGCAATAATTCGAGGATAAGGGCATATTCCAATGAAGTCCGGTTGGGTTTTCCACATAATTGCGCGGACAGCAATAACACGACCGGGCGGATTCGTTTGCCTTTTTTGGCTGAAACAAAATCAAGCATCGTCTGAAAATCAGCGCCGGATACACGTAAAGTTTCCGCATACAATTGTTCGAATAACTCCAAATTGTTTTGTATCGGGCGGGTAATGAGTTGCAACTCCATTTTCTTTTCTACTATTAAGGACACAAAGGTAACAATAATAATTTTTTTTCATACCTTTACCCCGAAATATCTATTCATTTTTATGATGAAACTTTTTTTATTAGATGCTTATGCCTTGATTTACAGGGCTTATTACGCGATGATTAAAATGCCGCGGGTCAATTCCAAGGGCGTAAACACTTCGGCGATTTTTGGTTTCGTGAATACGCTGGAAGAAGTGTTGAAGAAAGAAAATCCGACGCATATCGGCGTGGTATTCGATCCGGCCGGGCCGACTTTCCGCCACGAAGCGTTTGAACAATACAAGGCGCAACGCGAAGAAACGCCCGAAGTGATCCGGCTTTCGACACCCATCATCAAAGACATTATCCGCGCTTACAATATTCCGATTTTGGAAGTTCCGTATTACGAAGCCGACGATGTAATCGGAACTTTATCGAAAAAAGCGCCGAAAGATTTTCAAGTTTTTATGATGACTCCCGATAAGGATTACGGCCAATTAGTCGATGAAAACGTGTTCATTTACAAACCGAAATACGGTAGCGCCGAGTTTGAGATTTTGGGAGTGGAAGAAGTGAAAAAGAAATTCGGGCTTCAAAATCCGCTCCAGATGATCGACTTTTTGGGATTGATGGGCGATAAAGCCGATAATATTCCGGGATGTCCGGGCGTGGGCGAAGTAACGGCTCAAAAATTAATCGCTGAATTTGAAAGTGTCGAAAATCTATTGGAAAATACGGAACAATTGAAAGGCTCCTTGAAAACCAAAGTTGAAGAAAACCGCGAAATGATCGTGTTTTCCAAATTTTTGGCGACCATTAAAACCGATGTTCCCATTGAATTTAATCCCGGTGAATTGGTGCGAAAAGAACTGAACGAAGCCGAATTGCGGAAAATTTTCGATGAATTGGAGTTTCGTCAACTCTCGGCACGCATATTCGGAGAAACGAAAACGGCCGTTTCCATCGTGAAAAAACAAGGTTATCAGACTTCGCTTTTCGATGATTTTACGGAAGAAAACGTTGATTTCGGTCGAACCTCTTCTCTGGAAACGATTCACACAACTCCACATCAATATCATTTATTGGAAGACGAACAACAAATCGTCGATTTAATCGAACGAATCAAAATCCATAAAGAATTTGTGTTTGATACCGAAACCACCGGAATCAATCCTTTGTCAGCCGAATTGGTAGGAATATCGTTTGCTCTGCACGAAGGCGAAGCTTACTACTACTCTTTCCCGGTAAAAAGGGAAGAAATCACGGAAAAGGCGCAACTTTTCAAAGAAATTTTGGAAGATGAAAATATTCTGAAAATCGGCCAAAATTTGAAATACGACATCAATGTTTTGAAAAAATACGGGATTTGCGTAAGTGGCCCCATGTTTGATACGATGTTGGCGCACTACCTCATCAATCCCGAATCGCGCCACAACATGGATTATATGGCCGAAATTTATTTACAGTACCAAACCGTCCACATCGAAGAATTAATCGGAACCAAGGGGAAAAATCAACTTTCGATGCGGCAAGTTCCCGTACACAAAATAGTCGATTATGCATGCGAAGATGCTGATATTACTTTGAAATTGAAAAATAAGTTCGATGAAATGGTGAAAAAAGAAAATTTTGCCGATTTGTTCTATAACATCGAAATGCCTTTGATGCCCGTTTTGGCCGACATGGAAGAAGCCGGCGTGCGTTTGGATTTGCCGGCCTTGAAAGATTCATCTCTTGTATTGACCAAATATCTCGAAGAAATCGAACAAAATGTGTTTTCGTTGGTGGGAAAAACGTTCAATATCAGTTCTCCGAAAATGGTGGGCGAAGTTTTATTCGATCATCTGAAATTAGACCATTCCATCCGAAAAACCAAATCGGGACAATATCCTACGGGCGAAGAAGTCTTGGAAAAATTGAAAAGCAAACATCCGGTTATAGAGAAAATATTGGAATTTCGAAAAATCAAAAAATTGCTTTCGACTTATATTGATGCTTTGCCGAATTTGATTAGTCCGATAGACGGGAAAATCCACACGACTTACAATCAAGCGACTACTTCTACCGGCCGTTTGAGTTCGACGAATCCGAATTTACAAAATATTCCCATTCGAGATGAAGAAGGAAAAGAAATTCGTCGCGCCTTTATTCCCGATGAAAACTGCCTTTTTTTCTCGGTAGATTACTCGCAAATCGAATTGCGAATCATGGCGCATTTAAGTCAGGATAAAAATATGGTGGAGGCTTTTCAAAGCGGACAGGATATTCATTCCGCTACAGCTGCCAAGATTTTCGGGGTAAGTCTTGAAGAAGTTACGCGCGATATGCGACGCAAGGCCAAAACGGCTAATTTCGGCATTATTTACGGCATTTCCACTTTCGGTTTGGCCGAACAACTGAATATTCCCCGCACCGAAGCCAAAGAATTAATCGATGGATATTTTGCCACTTTTCCCGATGTAAAGGCCTATATGGAGCAAAGTATCGCCGTTGCCCGTGAGAATAAATATGTAGAAACGATTTTCCGCCGGAAAAGCCTTTTACCCGACATTGATTCGCGCAATGCAATCGTCAGAGGATACGCCGAACGCTACGCCATCAATGCACCGATACAAGGTTCTGCAGCCGACATTATCAAAGTCGCCATGGTTCGTATTTACAAGCGTTTCAAAGAGGAACAATTTCGATCACGGATGATTATGCAAGTCCACGACGAATTGAACTTTAACGTTTTTCCCGATGAATTGGAGCAAGTTCGACAAATTGTGGTGGATGAAATGGAACACGCCGTTGAATTAAGCGTTCCGTTAATTGCCGAATGCGGTGTGGGGAAAAATTGGTTGGAGGCGCATTGATATTCTCCCGTTTACATATTCCGAGAAAAAGAATCAGCAGTAAATTCTATGATATTTTGTTATTCATTGCATAAAATTCCCTAAAACGAAAATCGAAACGCCAATCGAATACCACCCTTTCGGATATTGGGATCGTCTAAATAAGTCAGCCGCCGAAAATAATCCACCCGCATGACTTTGAAAATATTATCAATGCCGATACTCGCTTCCACATACGGCTGCTTTCCAAAAGGACGGGTTCCGGCAGGAAATTCAAACAATCCGAACGGTTCGACAGCCGGATTATTTTTGTCGGACAAGCGACCGTAAACAGCACCCAAGGAAACCACTTCGCGCCATTTTAAACGATTGAAAAGCGGAATCCGGTTAAAAATCCAACCTTTCAAATAATAAGTGGCAAACAGCGAAGCATATTCATCCGACACAAATTCCATCGAACGCATCATCATAAAACTTTCGGAACGAATGAAAAGCGATTGATTGGTCAGCGGAAAAATCAGCAACGGAAATGGCGCTTTGTTCCAAACCCGGCCGGCGCGGACAACGGCGTCGATGTATCCGAACGATGAAAGCCAAATCCGCTTTTCGGCGCTCGCTTCGGAATAGTGATACGAAAAATCACTTCCCAAAACACTCTCCAATCCCATTTGGTGCGATAAAGTGAAAACCGGAACCTCCCGGGCTACATTGAAAGCCGATTTTCGTCCGCCGCGACCGCTGTAAAATTTCTCGTCCGGCGCGTAACGCAACTGCAATCCGGCCACAGTTGTCATAAATTCGGGAAACGGGGTCAAAGTTCCGGCAGCGCAATTATTTTCGTTTCGCAGCCAAGTATTGATTGAAAAACCGTTGCGCCACTCTTTTTCGTAACGAATTTCGGTAGAGCGGATGTATTGCATTTGCGTTTCGGCAATCCCCGTTTTCAACGAATTAAAAAAATTATCGTTTTCCATAAACGGCGAATAACTGCCCGGAATAAACACATCAAAACGATGGGTAAGCGAGATATTGTGAATGGGACGCTCCATGGCGTGTTGTTTTCTCGGCTCCAAACTATGAGTAAGCCGCGCCTGATATTTCCATTTTTTATCTTTGAATCCGTAAGCCGCATAACCGCCGAGAAACCATTGCGGATGCAGACGAGCTGTCGTAATGCCGCCGATACGCAAGCGAAACCCTTCCAGATAATTGGAGCTGAACGTGGAGGTAACCGGTCCGAAATCGAATCGACTTTCGTTTTTATCGAATCGCGTGGGAATATAACCCGAAATCAGCATTTCAAAAAATTTGATTAAACCGGTGTAAACGGGATCGTCACGCAAAAGCAGCAAAACAATTTCCAATTGATTTTCCTGTTCACTCAATGGGTACGGACGATTTTCGATCCAAAAGGCGCCGCTTTTCGCACTTGCATCCGGCAAAACACGGATATTTCCCAATAAATGAGCCATCGAATCCAAGTTACCGGGCGAAAAATTGTATTGGTCGAAATTCCGAAACAAATGCGCATACAAAGGCGGACGGCTCGTAGTAGTCGGACGGAAAACAGCATAAATATTTTCCCGTTCCATCACCCGCGTTCCATCATCCAACTCTTTGAATTGTTGCACGATACGCATTTTATCCACCCAATTGAGATTGATGTTGCGCGAAGTGGTCATGCTTATTTTTTGCAGAGCGAACGTTCCGTCCAACGCCACTTGTAAACGGCCGGTAAAACCGAAACTTTGCCGGTTAGCCGGTGCAAATGCCAAAACAACAGCCGGTTTTCCATCCACATACACGGTATCTTCAATTTCGTATTCGTAATACGCAATGGCGAAAATCGAAGAAAGCGGACTCACAAATTTATTAAGCAAAATGGTAATATCGTTATCGAATACGTTGATGCCTTTGAAGATTTCTTCCAGATTGTGAGTGATGGCGCCGTCGCTGTCGAACGATTCGTCCACGCCGGTGTGCCGTTGCGCGCTGACAATGATCTTGTTCAGATGCGGCGACCGGCGATAATACAAACCGGATATTTTTTCGCGCAACGAGATATTAAGCACCTGATTTCCATTCAATTCCGAAGTTTCGGTGTGATTTCGCAAAAACGGAAAAAACCGAAAAAACAGATTACTTGTATCCTTGGGATCAAATTCGTCCAAAGCGAGAGTCAGTTTATCATAGATTTGCACGGAATATTCGTTCCGGTTTTCGATGCGGTTGCGGTTTTTATGTTCGATTACCTTTTTCATCAAATCCACTGCCGGATTATTTTTGCGCGAATATTTATTTTTGGCGCCGACAACGACCACGTCCTGACTTTCGTAAGCCATCGTTACTTTGGCGCTGTCGTCAGCAGAAAGCTCAATACGTTTGGAAAGATCTTGGGAAAAAGCAATGAAAGAATTGATAGCCATAAAAATAGCTATCAAAACTCCTTGTTTTAATATCAGATTCATTTAAATTTCAATTTGTCGATAAAGTTTGCTACTTCGCATATTTTATTTATGCGTTGCAAACTTACATTTAAAATTTCGGAAAGCCAAAAATGAATGAAATTATATATTAATTCCCCCCGTTCTCCGTAGTGTAACGCACTGCACTGTTCGGCGGAAGCTCCGCTTCCGTTGTCCTAAAATCAAAGTTTCTGCTTGGAAAACTTGATAATTGTGCATATTTTGACATTTTTCTATTCTGTTTTTAATTTTTATCAGGCTTCGCAACTAATTCCATTCTAAAAAGAGGAGTGCGTTCAACATAGGAATATGGACGTGGTATTCTATAAATATTATAATAAACGGTGTCCGTAATCGTATGATTCCTAATTGTTGTATCTTGAACCATTATTTTAGCTTGGTAGCCTCCTAACTCTTTAACCGCAATCTCATGATAATAATTTGTATTATCCATGTCTTCATGTTGAGCTAATTCACATACAATAACTTCATTCATAACAAATAAATAACCTAAGTCATTTGCATCATTTTTCCCTTTTTCAATAACGATATGATTATCTGATGAATGATCAGCAACTAAATGAATGATTCCAATTTTATTTCTTCTGACAACTTCAATTTTCGTCATCCAAATATTCTTGAATTTAGGAAAATTGTAATTGGGTTCCAGCGTATCAATACGACTTATTTCATATTCCCAAAGGAAAGCGCCTGTTCGTTTTGATTCGTTTATGCTTTCCGGAATTGTCCATGTCCACAAAGGCGGAA
>BNWW01000029.1 GCA_025999115.1 Bacteroidia bacterium | reverse complement strand
GTAGTAGGAGGTTTCTGTATAACGGCTTGCTCGTGCAGTAAAAAACAAAAAACGGATATAGGAATGATTGCTCCCGACATGCACAATTCGCGCATTTCACTAAGTTGGCCGGGAACTTATTTCGGAACCGTGCCGTGCGCCGATTGCCCGGGTATTGATCTGGAACTGACTTTGAATGAAAACTTAACCTATTCACTGTCGGTTACTTATCAGGATAGAAAAGGCGGCATGCAATATTCCGGCGATTTTAAATGGGACGACGCCGGTTCAAAAATCGTTTTACAGAACGTGAACGAAGGCGGCGCTTTCCAACATTTTATTGTTCAGGAAAATCAATTATTATTATTGACTCCGAGCGGCGAAATCGTATCCGGCAAACCGGCAGGCAATTACCTTCTGAAGCAAATAGGCGAAATTTCCACTGCTCAAATCGACATTACCAATCGCTATTGGAAATTGGTGGAATTGGCCGGCAAACCGGTAAGCGCCGCCGAAAACAGACCCGAAGCTTTCATCATTTTCAAAGCGGACGGCAGTGTACACGGCAATCTGGGTTGCAACTCATTCCATGGAACTTACACTTTGCAAGACAGCAACCGCATCCGTTTCTCCCAATTGGCCAATACACAAAAAATGTGTTTGAATATGGAAATTGAAGAGGGATTATCGAAAGTTTTGAATACGGCCGATAATTACAATTTAAACGATGGAAAATTGGTATTGAATCGTGCACGGATGGCGCCTTTGGCTCGTTTTGAGGCGGTTTATCTGAAATAAAAACATCGATTAGAATTTTAAATCGCTGAAAATGCTCACTTTGCTAAACTTTGTAACACCTGTCAGGAAAGCAAAGCGCAGGTTGGTGTCTTCACCTTTCAACACGCCGTAAAAACCTTTTAGCAGCGTGCGACATTGCTCATTCAGATCTTCATTGTTCATAGTCGCAAGCAGAGGCTTGTCGTATTCATCCACTAAAACCGCTACTCCTCTACCGGTTTTCTGTGCAGCGCGACGAATCAATCCGGAAAACCGGGAAGCATAAGAATTTTCGCGTTCGTCGGCGCCCCATTCATCTTCCAACCGCATTAAGTTAGTTTCCAATGCCTGTTTCAACGAATCCAGATCAATATACGCTTCAAGATTAAATTCGATATGAAACACAGGATATTCCATCCAATCCTTTTCCAATCCGGTAATTTTCAAGCCTTTGAAAAGTTCTTTTTTGCCCTGAAAATAATATTTCAGTGTAGAAATAAACAGCGACTTGCCAAAACGACGCGGGCGGGAAAGGAAAATCTGTTTGCCTGTTGTAACTAATGGATAGATAAATCCTGTTTTATCAACATACGAAAAACCATTTTCTCGCAGGTATTTAAAGTCCTGCTGACCGATGGGGTATTTTCGGATGGATGTTGCCATAATCAATTCCGGATTTAGATTTTTCAACTGCAAAGTTAGTATTTCTTATTGATTGATAGCTATCCTATTTAATTTCCCAATTCCAACTGATTTTTAACCAGATTAAAATATTCTCCTTGCTTTTCGACTAATTGAGCATGATTGCCCTGTTCTACGATTTGACCTTCTTTCAACACAATAATTTGGTCGGCATTTTTGACGGTAGAAAGCCGGTGCGCAATGATTAAAACCGTTTTTCCTTTGAAAAATGTTTGCAAATTGTCGTGGATTTTCTTTTCGTTTTCGGCGTCGAGGGCGGAGGTGGCTTCATCAAAAAAAACGTAATGAGGATTTTTATAAATCGCTCGAGCGATTAAAATCCGTTGTTTTTGTCCCGAACTTATGCCGTTTCCTTCCATTCCTATCAGATGTTCATATCCCATAGGTAAGGATGAAACAAAATCATTCAGATTAGCCAATTGAGAAGCTTTCTCTATTTTTTCTACCTCAATATGTTCATCGCTTGCCGCAATATTCTTTGTGATGGTATCGGAAAAAATAAAACCTTCCTGCATCACTACGCCACAATTTTTACGCCAACAATGTTCGCTTATTTCTTTTAATCTTAAATTCCCTACAAATATGTCTCCGCTATTAGGTGGATAAAAGCCAAGTATCAATTTCAATAAAGTAGTTTTTCCGCTACCACTTGTACCAACAATTGCTGTAATTTTATTTGATGGAATAGTTAAATTGATGTTGTTTAAAACTTTAGGCGATCGGACTCCATTATAATGAAAAGTAATGCCTGCCAATCTTATATCAGCATGTGCAGGAATTTCTGTTATTTTTTTAGCAGATTCAGGTTCTTCATCCTCAATTTCCTGTATTTCGTTCAGTCGTTCCAAACTAATTTTTGTATCTTGTGTCGATTGGATAAAAGAAACAAATTGAGCCACAGGCGCATTCATCTGTCCGATTATGTATTGAATAGCAAACATCATTCCTAATGAAATCGAGCCGTTTACCACTTCTCTTGCCGCAAGAAATGAAATGATTACATTTTTTACCTGATCGATAAATAATCCTCCGGTATTTTGAGTTTGAGCTAATGTCAGACCGCGAAGACCAATATCGTATAATCGTTTTTGAATTTGTTCCCATTCTCCCTGTTTTTGTTTTTCACAGTTATTTATTTTTATTTCCTGCATTCCTGTAATCAATTGAATGATATTGCTTTGATTGGATGCAGATTCTTGAAAACGCATATAGTCAATCTTCTTTCTCTTTTCCAAAAATAAAAATATCCATGAAATATAGAGGATGCTGCCGATAATAAATACTGTGAATATCAAGTAGTTATATTGAATTATAAAAATACTGTACACAAGCAGAATTACAATTGCCATTATCAGACTGATAAGAACGCTTGTCAAAAAATCCTGAATACGGGTAAAGTCATTAATTCGTTGTGTTAAATCTCCGATTCGTTTAGAATCAAAAAAAGCGATAGGCAACCTCATTAATTTTCCCAGAAAATCCGATACCAGAGATAAATTTACCTTTATGGTTGTGTGCAACATGATACGGTTTTTAATCAAATCGTTGACGGCTTGTCCCAATGTAACGGCTAATTGAGCCAAAAGCATTAAAACGATAAAATTCAAGTTTTTCCCTTCAACGCCTGTGTCAATTATTGATTTGGACAGATACGGAAATATAAGACTAAAACAACTTCCCAATAACAGAGCGCATAAAACGGCCATTAACTTTCCTTTATGCGGTTTTATATAATTTAACAAGTGAGGAATATTCAATTTTTTACTTTCATTAATTTCTTCGTTTTCATAAAATTGAGATAACGGTTCTAACAATAAAGCAATTCCCATTTTTCCTTTTGCGCTGTCTTCGACGGAATGCCAACAATTCAGAAAGTCGTCTATCTTGTATTTTAAAATTCCGGATAAAGGGTCGCCACAAATTACTTTATTGTTTGAAATTTCGTAAACAACAACAAAATGATTTTTGTTCCACGAAACAATGCAAGGCAACGAAATATACAGCAATTGCTCTTTGGTTAATTTAACTCCGCAGGTTTTGAATCCGATTTTTTCGGCGGTATCGCTTATATTCAATAATGTAGCGCCGGAGCGAGTCAAATTTGCCGTTTTCTTCAAATAATTTAATGAATAGGATTTTCCGAAATATTTAGCAATCATTCTTACACAAGTTGGACCACAATCACGAGAATCCCGTTGCAAATAAGATGGATAGGCCATAATTTTTATATTAATTTTTTTTCGTTTATGTAATAGTCAATGCTTTGTTCTACAATATCTCCAAACAAGAGAGTGTATAATTTATTTATTCGATCATCATCTTTTTGAAAATCAAAGGAAATATGTTTTATCCAAGCAAAATGCTGATTTTCAGCTGTTTTATTAAAGATTAGATACCAAAGGTACATCCCCAATCCGAAATTTCTAAATTCATTAACCACATAGGTATTTCTGATTGAAACTTCGTTATAAGAAGCTAAATCAACTACCGACCAAGCAATTAAAATTTTATCTACGAAAGCAAATACAGATAAATCTTGAACCATCGACTCTAAATTATTCAAAGGCAAAAGACCGTTTGAAAACATTTGCTCGGATTGTTTTTTTACGTGAGTTTTCTTTTCTTCCGACAAGTCATTGTAAAATATAAAATCAAGTTTTTTACCGGATGTAAAATTGTCGGCATTAAAAAATTTTGAAATATAATGTTTCTCAAATTGATCTTTTTTGAAACGATATTTTGTGTGAATATATTTTTCGGCAACCCATTTATTTTGAGAGAAAAAACAATGACATTTTTCAACATCGTTTTCAACGTTGTTATATCTGGCAATTATTTTTTTTATATTGACAGAAACCACAAAATTTTCCGATAGTTTCAACAGATTTGATCCTATCTTATTATTTCTAAATAATGGAAGAACTTGGAAATATTTTATCCGAGCCGTATATTTATCAATTCGGATTAAAAATAAAACTCCAATGATGTCTTCTCCCAAAAAAGCGCAAAAACAATTTAAATAATTGCTGAAACACGATAGGTTTATATCAAAAATTTCAGACACATTTACAAATTGTTCCGGCATTATTGCTTTGTAACTGATTTTTGGAGACATAACTTAAAATTGAAGGAATGTCTGCAGTACATCCCTTCTTGAAGTTACCAAGGAAAGAGTAGCTTCTGTTTGTAATTGCTTAACTGGCTATTTCCTTAACCGTTTTGGCAACTTCTTTCACGGTTTCCGATGTACCGCTACCTCCAACAGAACCATTCATGTTGGTTATACACTGCTTTTTACAGCCACCGTCGCAAGCACCACCTTCAATTGAATTTAGTTGCTCATCGGAAAGTAATTGACCTTTGTCAATTTTCGGAAATTTTTTAATAAATTTTCCCATGATTTAATTTTTTAATATTAATAATCCCATAGTTTAAGCCCTATGGATATGGCTTTTCTGTTTGCTGATTCATACGTTCAATAAATTCTTGTATAGACATTTGTCCATTAATCGTAGAAAATTTTATCTGAACAGCATAATTACTCTCAAGATACATGATCAATTCCAACAATTCCAGCGAATCTAAACTTAGATCCATTATTTTAGTTGTAGCGGAAATGTTTAAGTTTGCATCCGTTTTATTATTGAAATAACTTTGTATGTCATTTATCGTAATCATCTGTCAATCGGAACAAATATTATAAACTAATTCGGGAGCTCTTGGGCATCTTGGATCCGGATATAAATAATTTTCCCAATCATATCCTTTAACTACCATTTTCCAACAAACTCCTTTACCTTTTCTGCAATTATCGAAATCTTGACAAGAAGAGCAAGCGCTTTCTTTGGGAAAATTTTTTTGATTTAAATTCCACAAAGATTTAGCTTTATCGGAGCTCCACACTTCTAATATGCTTGATGTAGTCAAATCGCCCAAAAGAAAATTTTCGTTCCAATACAATTCTTCACAGATTGTAACTTTTCCATCAGGCAAAATAACCAAGCCTTCAACATTTGCAGTGCATAAACTACGTTCTTTAAATTCAGAATAATTGCATAATTCTTCTTTTATTATTCTTTGATCATCAAACGTTATTTCAAAATCCACTTCTTTACGCTTTTGATTTATAAAATTTAGGATTTCTTCTATTTGTTTTAAAGATGGTTTCATTTGATGATATTCTTCGTTCAATTTATACAATAAATACAATTTGTAACACAATCGGTATTGATTACAAATACTATGGCCACCGGTTTAGAAAATCTTATTCTTTTGAAGTCATAAGGTGGTTCTATTATATATAATTGCCAATTTTTATTTTGTTGAAAATCTATCCATTTCCAACGAACCGGACTTTGCCTTGTCTTCCACCTTTTCGCCGCCTTTGAATTTCATAACAAATGATAATTGGACATATTGACTGTTTAAATAGCTATGTTCCCGACTGATATTGCCGCCAAAAGGCCGTTCCCGAAAAGTTTTGTTGGAATGAAACAGATCGTTTATATCAAGCAAAAGCGACCAACTGTCGTTGGGTGCGTTATAAAATATTCCGCCATTGGCCAGCCACCGGGTATGCGTGGTATATACAAAACTGTTGTAGCCGGGATAAAGAAAATACCGGCAATAGATTCCCAATTGCTTTGTTATTTGATAGTTACATGATGCGTTGAAGGTCCATCGCCAATAGTTGCTTTTCTTTTCCGGCAGTTCAAATCCGTTTCTTGGATTCTGATAAGACAAGTTGTGTACATAACCGGCTATTTGCCCTGACAATTTATCCGAAAATAATTGATAATAAATATCACTTCCGGTATAAATCATTGTGTAATCAGCAATATTTCGATACGTAGCTTCGATAACAAGCGGGTCTATTGAACTATTTTTTGAAACAATGCCCTCTATATTGTTGCCTGTTTGATAGCCTAAATAGATATTAATGAACTGATAAAGCATATTTCTCCATTGTAAAGTGTTGCAGATAGTTGGCTTCAATTCGGGATTGCCTTGCAGGTAGCGGTATTGATTTAGGTAACGGATTCCGGGTAACATATCATTATAATCGGGTCGTTCAATAGAAGATCCGAAAGATAACGAAGATTGGTAATTGCGATTCTTGCTGTTATACGAAGTTGTAAAATAGGGAAAAAAATTAGTGTAAGAATCTGTGATATTTTCATTTAATGTCTTAAAATCAAGGAAATAATAAGTATATTCCGAACGCAAAGAGGCGCTTGCCGACCAGCTTTTATCAAATGTATATTTTAGCTGTGCATAACCGGCGTAAATGTTTTCTTTGCCCAAAAACGAGTTGGCAGGATAGTGGTCGGTATCGCTTGTTTTAGAGTATATTATATTGTCGTTCAATTGGCCTAAATCGGTTTTTAGTCCAAATAATAAATTTAATTTACCGGAAAATTTGTGTTCATAGTCAAATTTGACAGTATGGCGATGCGCTACCATTTCGTCGTCGGTGTGGAGTATTTCCAAATCATTTTCATAAGTACCGCCATGATTTCGCAATCCTCCGTAAATGATGCCGTAAGAAGCCTTGAATTTATTATTTAATGTGTCGGGTGAGGTGTATTCTATTTGTCCCGCCCACATATCGTCATTGCCTTTCGATTTTACATTCCAAGTATTTAGGTTTATATCATCCGTTTGCAACATATATTTTTGAAGAGATGTGTTGTTTGAAAAATCATCGTAAAAGTTAAAATTAACATTCAGGTTATGTCCTTCCTTAAAATCCCAACTTATATTTGCCATTCCCATATAAACATTGAGATTCTGTACGCCGGCTCTGTCTTGATAAAGCAAAGCATTGTTTCGGTATTGTAAAGTATCGTTTCCCTGCGAAACCACATTATTATTCCGGTATGAAAGCATTGAATTTAGCATTACATTGTTTTTCTTAAACATAATCGTCGCGTTTGTTCCTCCATCCCAATGTCCTTTTTTATAAGCGGTTGCATATCCTCCAACAGATAAAAAATATCCTTCGACACGCTGTTGTTTATAAACGATATTGATAACCGAGCCGTCCGATGCATCATATACACCATTCGCCGAATAAATTAACTCTATTTTTCCGATGGCCGTAACAGGCAGGTTTTGCAGGATATCCGATAGTTTCATCGTTTGTTTTTTACCGTTTAGATAGACGGTAGCAACTTGCCCGTTTAGCGTCAATCCGTCGTTCGAATTTACGCCGGGAAGTGTTTCTAATAGTTTGGTCGCATTATAAGTCTGAACATTTGGAATTTCTTCGACATTCACAATTAATTTTTCGTTTTGAAATTCGTAAACCGGTTTTTTGGCAACAATTTGTATTTCATTCAGTAAAATTGATTTTTCATTCAAATGCACAACCATTGTTGTGTCTTTATCGGGAATTAGCGACAGATAATTAGTTTCAAATTCAAGATGCGTAATACGAAGCCGGCAACGTTCCGTTTTTGTAGCAGTTGTTAATTCAAAATTTCCCAAATTATCCGTGATGGTTCCCGAAATCAAAACGCTGTCTTTTGAGATTAAAGAAACGGTTGCTGCGATTACTGCATTGGATTGTTCATCTAATATTTTACCGTTTATTTTAATATTTTGGGACATAATATTAAAACAGACATTTGCAAGTAACAATAGAACAATAATTTGTTTCATGTGGTATTTGTTATGATCTATGAATTTCAGATGCAAAGTTAAATAAAAAACAAATATGAATCCGCGTAAAAAATAGACATCATGGAAAAAGTTAAGCTAATTCGGACGATACTCAGGTTTTTATATGTAGAGATAGTTCAACGGTTCATTATCAAGGAACAAACAACATATATTCTATTCCTGAATATTTGTTGGACACTCAACGGAAATACATAGAACGATTAGAAAACGAAATTCAGAAACTCCAAAATGAACAAAATGGAACCGAATAGCTATTGACTTATTATCAATTTAATACACGTTCCGTTTTTTTTATTGATAGCTATCCTATTTAATTTCCCAATTCCAACTGATTTTTAACCAGATTAAAATATTCGCCTTGCTTTTCGACTAATTGAGCATGATTGCCCTGTTCTACGATTTGACCTTCTTTCAACACAATAATTTGGTCGGCGTTTTTGACGGTAGAAAGTCGATGAGCAATAATAAGGACAGTTTTTCCATGAAAAAAATCTTGTAAATTATCGTGGATAATCTTTTCATTTTCAGCATCTAATGCACTTGTCGCCTCATCAAAAAAGATATAATGGGGATTTTTATAGACGGCGCGTGCAATCAAAATTCGTTGCCGCTGGCCGCCGGAAATACCGTTGCCGGAGGCGCCTAATTTGGTATTGTATTTTAATGGTAAATGTTCGATAAAATCTTCGATATTGGCTATTTTTATAGACTGTTGAAGTTTTTCTTTGTTGATTATTTTATCGGAAGTAGCAATATTCCGTTCGATTGTATCCGAAAAAATAAAACCGTCTTGCATAACCGTTCCGATATGCCGGCGTAAACTTTCCGCAGATAAATCGTTAATATTTATGCTGTTGTAAAAAATATTTCCTTCAATGGGCGGATAAAATTTCAGCAATAATTTCATTAATGTGGTTTTTCCGCTGCCGCTTGCGCCGACAATTGCCGTGATTTTACCTTCCGGCATCTCCAGATTAATATTTTTCAAAACAAATGGAGAATGAGGGCCTTCGTATTGGAAAGAAAGATTTTTTATTTTTATACCGCCGCCGGTTCCGGCAAATTCAATTTGCCCGGATTGTTCCTCTTCCTCATGGTTTTGAACCTCATTTAATCGCTCCAAACTCAATTTTGCATCTTGCAGTCCCCTGAAAAAATCAACTAATTGATTTACCGGCGAATTCATTTGTCCAATGATGTATGAAATACTCATCATGATACCTAACGTTAGGTCTCCTTTGATAACCAAAGTCGCTGCAAGAAAAGTTACAATAATGTTTTTTAATTGATTAATAAATTCAAATCCCGACATTTGCAATTGGTCAAGGCGTAAAATCCGGATATTTAATTTGAAAAGCCGCTGTTGGACTTCTTCCCATTTAGAGCGTTTATAATCGGCAAAATCGTTGAGTTTCATTTCCGTAACGCCATTCAAGATTTCATAAATCGACTCTTGATTATTGCTGCGTTCCTGAAACCGGAAATAATCCAGATATTTTCGCTTTTTTAACCAAAACAAAGACCAGAGAACAGATAAAACGGTAAGAACCAGATAAATAAGTAAAATCTTAATATCGTAATACCACAACACGCCAAAGAAGACCGAAAAGGTAATCACCGAAAAGAAAGTCAGCAAGCTTTGGGAAGTAAGGAAGTGTTCGATACGCTCGTTGTCTTGAATACGTTGCTGAAAATCGCCCATCATTTTGGTATCGAAAAAATATACCGGTAATTTTAATAATTTCTTTAAGAAATCGGATATAATTTTGATACTCAACTTGGTACCGACATAAAGCATCAGCCAATTCCGGATAATTTCAAAAGTAATAGTTCCCAGAAAAAGGGCAAGTTGCGCTAATAGAATAGTTAAGATGATATTGAGATTTTTGCCGTTTACGCCTTTGTCGATTAAATTTTGTGTCAGGAATGGGAAAATTAATGTCAGCGCGCTGCCAAAGAGTAATAGCAAAAACATCCACATAATTTGCCATTTATACGTTTTCAGATAGCCACACATATACTGCAATGACATTTTTTGCTGTGCGGGCGGTTGCAATTCATAAAATTTTCCGGTTGGATTAAGAAATAATGCAACGCCTTTTTCGTTGTCGGATAACCATGATTTGCGAAAATCTTTTTCCGGTAGTTTTACAAATCCATGCGATGGGTCGGCGATGGAGAATTTATTTGCTTGTATGGAACGTAAAACTACAAAATGATTTTGGTTCCAGTGGAGGATACAGGGCAAAGCATTGTGGTTTTCGCGTAATTTTTCCATTGAAAGTTTGGCGGATAGCGTTTCAAAACCGATTTTTTGCGCAGCTTCGGTAATACCCAATAACGATACGCCGTCCCTTGTAAGAAAGCACGCCTCATGAAGGTATTCCACCGGATAGCGTTTGCCGTATGCTCCTGCAACCATTGCGAGGCAGGCAGTTCCGCAATCCATCTGGTCTCGTTGAGGTGTGAAAGTGAGTTTCATAGCCTGTTTAGTTCGTCGCTGGCCTGTTCGCCTTTGTATTTACTGTTTGTGGAGTTGAAGCGATAGGATAAGGATACTGAAAACCGAGGGCGACACTTAAAGTCGGTTTTATGTGGAAAATAGATGTTATTAATATTGAAATAACCATTGCCTCTGTCGGTATCAAAAATATCCGTTCCGTAAAAATTTATTCGCAAATTATCGTTAAAGAATGTTTTTGCTAAATAAACGTCTATCCGAAATCTGTCATAATTGTAGTACATATCGGAATTACCGCAACTTGTATAATTGGTTTCCAAGCCAATTTGAAATGTTTTGTTGAACTGAAAATTATTTTTTAATTTAATGTAATATACCGGTTCGTTAAATGTTTGATTATCATAATTGATGAACTCTTTCGACATATTCAATTCTAATGAAGGCTGCCAAAAACGAACTGTTTTGGAATAAAAAGCCGAAAGCGACAAATTTTTTACATTGCCCAGATTATCTGTTTTTGAAAGAATAATGTCTTGTTGATAACGCTCTGATATGAAGACGATTGCCTGCTGTAAAACAGCATAATTCGCCGAAAATAAAAAACCTTTCCATTTTGCGGAAGATGTGATGCTGTTATTGATTGTTGGCTTTAGAAGAGGATTACCTGTTTCGTACCAATACGGACTGTCGTACATTACGCGATTGCGCAGTTGAAAATAACTTGGACGTTTTATTGTGCGGTTGTAACCGGCCATCAATTCAATATTATTTATTGCATAAGTGATATTCAATTTTGGAAACAAATTATCGTAAATTTTACTTTCTTCCTGCTGTTTTTGGTTATCCATGAAATATTGAAAATCGATATTTTCGTAACGCAAACCTAAATTTATCGAAAATTTACTAAGTTTTTTACTGTATGCTGCAAAAGCCGCAAAAAGATTTTGCTTGGCAATATTGTTGCTTGGCGCAAGAATATCAATTGCGTCGGCCCGTTCTATTATCTTCAGATTCTGTTTATTGTCTGTATAACAATATTCCGTGCCGTAATTTAAGTTATCTTTGCCCAAAGGCATACTTAAAACTAATTTTGCAGCAAATAAATTGTAATTTTGATTTGTAAATGTTACCGTTTTGTTTGCTGTATTATTATCATATACATTGTTGATTGTTTGATCTTCATCCGTATTTCCGTTAGCGTAGTCAATATCTAATTTTACAGACAGGCATTTTGTTAATTTGCCGTTGTAATAGGCGTTTACATAGTTTGTTTGTATATTTTGAACTGCATTTTGGTCGGAATTTAATGTTTCCTGAAAAATATCATTAATAAAAATGCTCATATCGGCTTGGCGATGCCTTATAAAATCCGGTAGCTTATTATAATCGTAATAAATACCCGCTTCATTGTCGCTGTTAATGGAATATATTGCGCCGGCTTGATACCCATAATTTTGTCCGCCGTCAATTCTTTTACTGGTTTCTTTTGATAAAAAAATTCTTTCCGGCTGATATAAATAAAGTTGTCCTTTTGTATTAGTAATATCCTCTCCGTCGCCATAAAATACAGTTCCGAATAGATCTAATTTTTTTGTACGATAGTTCAAATCAACCATTTCGCTGTGTCCAAAGCTTATAAACTGCTTTGTATTTGCGCGTGAATATATGCTTCCGCTTAAACCTTCTCCCTGCACTTTTAAGGTTTCAATTTTAATTACCGCTTTTGTCGTTGCATCGTACTCTGCTGATGGATTGGTAATTACGGTAACTTTTTTAATTTGACTGGAATTTATTCGTTCAAGCTCCGAATTGCTGCGAAGAAGGCGGTTATTTACATAAATCAGCGGCTCACCTTTCCCGAAAACGGTATAATCATCGCCCGATTTGTTGACAAGTGGCAATTGCCCCAAAACATCAGAGGCATTGCCGATTTCTTTCAACCGGCTGTTTTGAATATCGGTAGAAATACCGCCGTCTTCAAGTTTATATATTGGGCGATAGGCTGTTACGGTAAGTTCAGAGAGCTTGATTTCGCTATCGGGAGCAAGATTTATTGTTCCAATATTTTTATTTTCAATTTCTACAAATTGGGTTTTGTAACCAATAAAACTGATTTTTAAGAGATAATTATTTTGTATTGCGTTAAAAGAAAAATTGCCCAACGTATCTGTTATTGCGCCTGCCACAAAGGCGGAATCTTGTTTTTGCAATAAAACCACATTGGCGAAAGCAAGTGGATTTTGAGTTTGCACATCAACAATTTTCCCACTGTAATTTTGAGCGTATATATTTGACAAACAACAAGATATTAATACTCCTGTAAAATATTTTCGCATAAAGAAGCTATTTGCAAAATTGATTATAATAAAAATTTTCCAGACATTTTTCCAGCATTTCGGGCGTTTTTTGCATACACTGGCAAAGGTTGTACTGGCCGCCCTCATATTGATTTCTCAAGCGATAATATGCGCATTGACTCGAACAAACAGGAAGATAGAAACATTTTTTACATTCTTCGTTATGATACCATTTTGTAGCGACAATGTAGCGATACATAAGATTGGGATTGCTCAATTCTTTGTTTGCAATATTTCCTATTGCTCGCTTTTCATCGCCTACATCGTTCCAGCATTTATAAATTTCTCCTTTGCTGCCAATGATATATGAATTCGTACAAGTGGCTGTGCAACAACTGTTTAAAACTAACGCTGGATACAAATCATCATCAAGTTTTTGTTTTTTACTAATTTCAAAATCAAACTCGTTTACTTCATCTCTGCCAATTGCAGTACACGCCAATGCGGTACAAGTTTCATTGTCAATTCTCAAAATACCAGGATGAACGTCAATGTTTTTCCCTGCATATTTTGACGTCAGCAGTTGATGTAAATCGTAAAAATCCTGCTTGTTGCTTTTTTCAATATTTACCCTTATTGCCAAGAATGTTTCGGGCAAACCGATTAATATTTTATCAATATTACTCATTATCCGCTCAAACGAACCTTCGCCTGTGATTTTTTGCTTTCTTATGCTGTCGTGCCGCTCCTTATTACCGTCTAATGTTATTTGAATATGGTTTAACGGGTATTCTTTAAAAAAATCAATAATTTCATCCGAAAAATAATAACCGTTTGTAACCATGGAATGCCTTTTCAACGGAATTTTGATTTCAGACTTTAAACGCGGCAATATCTTTTTTATTGTATCAAACCCCAATAAAGGCTCGCCGCCATACCATGTAATGGAAAGTTCTCTTGCATCTTCGTGCGTTTTAATAAAATCAAACAAATTATTGATTGTTTTATCGTTCATTTTGCCGCCGCCTTTGTTTGTTTCAAAGCAATAATGGCAGTCGAAATTGCAGGCAGCGGTCGGCACTAACACTAAGCCCAAACCTGCAGTAGAATATGCTGCTTGGTCTTCGCAAAATTCCCGTTTCAATAAATAATCATTATTTGCGTTAATATCTACTACAATTTTATGATTTTTCAACAGATTTAATACATCTTCATCCAATTCCGATAATAAATTGCTATTGTTTTTACATTGTAAAAAAAATTCATACAATTCCGGAGTCAGTTTCAAAAAAGCATTTGTTTGCGAACAATAAACTAAATAATCGTTTTTTGAAGAAACGAATTGATAAACATAGTTGGAAATTATATCATTCATGTATTAAAAGATTTAGATATAATCAAAGTTGTCTCAAAAGCGCCATATCATTATGAGCATAGCCTATCTATGACAGCCTTTTGAGACAACCTTCAATTAATTATTGTCCCAATGTTTCTTGTTTCTTTTTTTGTTGATTGCCGGAGCATGTGGTATTGGAATTACAATTTCCGCTACTGCAAACGCAGGAACCACCGCCACGAACTCCATTGAGTTGGTCTGTTGCCAATTTGTCGTTATCTTTGAGAACAACAACATCACTTAAAGAAAATCTTTTAGCGTTCATTTTTTTTTATTTTTAAATTTAACATTTACGCCATATTTTAAAGAGTTTAGCGCATTTTCTATTTCGCTCTTTTGCAAATTTCCATCTCAAAACACCTATTCCAGTATTGCGCACTACGAAAACAATATTTTTTAATAAAACTTCACACTGCAAAGATATATTTGAATTATTGTATTCCAGATGCATATTTCAACCTGTTTTCGGGTCATCGTTACCCTGTTTTTGGGTAGATATAATGATTATTGTCGATTTTACTAAAAATATGGAAAGAAAAATCGTATTTTTGTGCAATAATACAGAAAAATATGAACACAAAAATTGCATCAAGAATCCGTACACTGCGAATGAATAAAGGTATTTCTCAAGATGAAATATCAAAATTGTTGAATATTTCTCAATCGGCATATAGTCGGATTGAAAACGGAGAAAGTAATAGTTGGGTAAATGTATTGGAAAAGTTGTGTGAGGTATTGAACATAAAACCGGAAGATCTTTTTGCACCTGATAATCTGGTACAAAACAATACAGATAATGCTTCTGCCGTGCAAAATCATACACAACATGATACACATATTACTATTAATCATTTGTCGGATAAAGTGATCGAACTATATGAGGAAAAAATCAAAATGCTTGAGACCGAAATAGAACGATTACAAAAGATATAATTATCTCATTATTCAATTTAATACACGCTCCTTCAATAATTCCTCCAACCGCAACAACTCATCCCGATACTGCGCCGCTTCCAGAAACTCCAATTTCCGGGAGCTGTCCATCATCATCTTGCGGGTTTTGTCGATGGTCTTTTGCAGTTGTTCTTTGTTCATCATCTTCACAACCGGATCAGCGGCCAGCAGAATTTTCGATTCCGATTCGATATAGGGCTTCGGTTCCGTTTTGGATAGCGATTTTTGCGTCAAAGCCGAACCGGTAATCGTTTTGCGGATTTGTTGCGGCGTAATATTGTTTTGTGCATTGTAAAGCAATTGTTTTTCGCGCCGTCGATTGGTTTCGTCGATCGTTTTTTGCATACTGTCCGTGATTTTGTCGGCGTAAAAAATCACTCGTCCGTTGATATTCCGCGCGGCGCGACCAGCTGTTTGCGTGAGCGAACGGTGCGAACGTAAAAATCCTTCTTTATCGGCGTCCAAAATGGCGACGAGCGAAACCTCGGGCAAATCCAGGCCCTCGCGCAACAGATTTACGCCGATTAACACATCAAACACGCCTTGGCGCAACTGTTCCATGATTTCGATGCGTTTCAACGTTTCCACATCCGAATGGATATAAGCCGTTTGAATACCTAAATTCAGAAAATAAGCGTTCAATTCTTCGGCCATACGTTTGGTCAATGTGGTTACCAAAGTGCGCTCGTTGCGTTCTGTGCGGATTTGAATTTCTTCCATCAAATCGTCCATCTGATTCAAACTCGGACGGACTTCGATAACCGGATCCAACAATCCCGTCGGACGCACCACTTGTTCCACCACAACACCTTCGCACAGTTCCAATTCAAAATCGGCCGGTGTAGCGCTGACAAATATTTTCTGCGGCGTAAGCAATTCAAATTCATCGTAAGTAAGCGGACGGTTGTCCATCGCAGCCGGCAAACGAAATCCGTATTCAATCAAATTGATTTTACGGGAATGATCGCCGCCATACATTGCCCTGACTTGCGGAATGGTTACATGGCTTTCATCAATTATCACCAAAAAATCTTTCGGAAAATAATCGAGCAAGCAAAAAGGACGCACACCGGCATCGCGCCCATCCAAATAACGGGAATAATTTTCGATTCCCGTACAATAACCTAACTCGCGAATCATTTCCAAATCGAAAGTTACGCGCTCGTAAAGGCGTTTAGCTTCTTCTATTTTGCCGATGGAATTAAAATACTGCACCCGTTCACCTAAATCCAAATCGATTTGTTGAACGGCGGCATGAATGCGTTCGGGCGTCGTAACAAAGATATTGGCCGGATAAATATCAAAACTTTCGAAACTCTCCAACTGTTGTCCCGAAACCGGATCGAAAGTATAAATCTCCTCAATGTCATCGCCCCAGAAAATCACACGCAAAGCTATTTCGTTGTAAGCCAAATTAATATCGACCGTATCGCCATTAACCCGGAAAACGCCGTCCTTAAATTCCACTTGATTGCGCGAATACAAACTTTGCACCAATTTGTGCAGGAAAACATTACGCGAAAATGTCATTCCCTGCTTGATACGCACCACATTTTCTTCAAAATCAGCGGGATTCCCCATTCCGTACAAGCACGAAACCGACGACACAATAATCACATCCCGCCGTCCCGACAACAATGCCGACGAAGCCGCCAAGCGCAAACGGTCGATTTCACTGTTAATCGCCAAATCTTTCTCAATATAAGTATTTGAACTTGGAATATAGGCTTCCGGTTGATAATAATCGTAATACGAAACAAAATATTCGACCGCATTCTTCGGAAAAAAGGTTTTAAACTCGCTATACAATTGAGCGGCCAGGGTTTTGTTGTGGCTCAACACCAAAGCCGGCTGGTTGACCGCCTGAATCACATTGGCCACCGTAAATGTTTTTCCCGAACCGGTAACTCCCAAAAGCGTTTGGTAAGGCTGGTTTTGTTCTAAGCCGGCAACCAACTCGCGAATCGCTTGCGGTTGGTCGCCGGTAGGTTTATAATCGGAGATGAGTTGAAAATTCATTTTCCGTTTTTATTTTTCGCTGAAAATACGGGAAGTCGATATTTTAGTTACTTTTCCGTATCTTTCCAAGGCTTTCAAATCAATATTTTTCGGATTCCCGACAATCGAAATGGCAATCGGTTTTCCTTTGACGTTTTCTTCGTAGAATTTAACCAAATCGTCGAACGTAAGTTGGTCGATAGCCATTTGATGCGTTTTCGCGGGCGATTCGGTATAACCTCTCAACCGCCAAGCTTCATATTGTTGACCGGCGACACGGAATTGCGGTTTTTCGACAGAAGCGGTGTTCTTTAAATAATTTTTGATATTGGTTATACGGTTTGGGAAAAGCGGCATATCATTGATTAAATTCATAAACACTTCCACGGCCGTCAATGTTTTATCGGCCTGCGTTTCTACCACACCATAGAAATGACCCGGATTATGTTCCTTCACCGGACGAGAATAATAAGCTCCCGAATGATAGGCCAACGAACGGTATTCGCGGATTTCCTGACTCACCAAATCGGTAAAAAATCCCGCTCCGAAATACAGGTTGAAAGCATTGATAACCGGATCCTGTTCTTTTGTATATTCTTTTCCCTGAATGTAGAACGAAACCGCACTTTGTTTGGCATCGCTATTATTCGGCAAGAAATAAATAGTGGGTTCGGAATAAGCGGTACGCGTTCTGATTTCAGGAGAAGCGGATTCGCGTTCACCTTGTTTCATCGGTAAATTTTTGCTCAAAATATCATATACTTCGTCGACCGGCAAATTACCTACATAATAAGCTTCGGCTTCGTAGTCGGTAGCGCGTTGAAATTCGCCGGTCAATTCGCTAACCGTATAAAAAATCACTTTTTCGAGTTCCAAACGGTCAAGATATTTCGATTTATCCTTATATAAAAGGTATTCGAGCAAGGCGTCGCTCAAGCTTTCGTTCGATTCTTTTTCAAACCGGCGCGATTGGTAATAACCGCCAAGCATATTGTCTTTTTGTTTTTCGTCCAATTTCGGAAGTAAAATTTGGCGGGTCATCAAATTACAGGAGGCTTCCAAATTGGTTTCAAAACCGGTCAGTGTTACATATAAATAATCATCGGTCAATCCGTAACGGCAAGTGGTTCCCAAATTGCTAAACTCTTGTTTTACTTCTTGCGCTTCGATGTCGGGCATAATTCCGGCATTGTTCATCAACGGAACGGCTAATTTCAATTTCGGCATTTTGGCCGCTCCGATACCGAACTTCAAGGTCAGTGAAAAAACGTCGTTTTCGGGATTTTTTGTATAGAAGAAACGCGAACGATCGTTGATTTTTCGGATTTCCACATCATTCATATCAGCAAATTTCGGAGCATATTTGGCTGGAAGAAAAGTGAATTGTTGCGCATATTCCGATTCGGATGCCCGCGCCGGAATCACCGGTTGATAATCCGGTTTTTTCATCGGATCGCCTTTTTTACCCGGTTTCCCTTCGTTGAAATAAAGCGCTGCGAAATCGTTACCGAAATATTGCTTGGCAATGGCTCTAATTTCGTCTGTTGTAATGGCCTCTACTCGTTCTTTGTAATTCAATAAATCCGTCAAATTGCGACCGTTCACAAACATTTCGGTAATGGTTTGGGCACGGGTAAAAGCATCTTCCATTTGCAAATCAAAGCGGCGAATCAAATCGCTTTTAATGGATTGCACCAACCAATCTTCAAATTTTCCGTCTTGCAATTTTTTTATTTCTTTCCATAAAATCTTTTCCGTCGATTTCAGGGATTCAAAACGGCGTTGGTTTACATCGTAATAAGGGACAGCGGAAACAATCACTACTCCTCGCTCTTTCAACGAAAAAGGTCCTGCAGACGCGCTCAATAAATCACCATCCACCACCAATTTATCAATCAAACCGGTATGGGCGGAGTTCGATAAAATAGCCGAGCAGATACTCAAAGCCACATCGTCGGAACCGGCAGCCGTAATTCCGGGAAACGACAAATACACTTGCGGCATTTGCGAAATTTTCGCGCTTACTTCTTTACGGCCTTTCAGTGGCGTTTGCGGATATTGTTTGCGTTCGGGAAGCGTTTTAGATTCCAAGCGTCCGAATTTTTCCTTGACCATACCGGCCACTTGGTTCGCTTTGATGTTTCCGATTAAAATCAAAGCCATATTATTCGGAACATACCACGTATTGTAAAATTCGATTAACTTACTCAGTTGCGGATTTTTAAGATGTTCGGGAAGACCGACGATATTGCGGGCGTAAGGATGACCCGGAAAAAGATTTTTGAGCAAAAATTCCTGTTCCTGTTGACCATGTTCATCCTGACCTCGGTTAAATTCTTCGTAAACCGTTTCCAATTCCGCTTGGAAATTACGGAAAACAGGTTTGATTAAACGGGAAGAATACAATTCCAACCATTTGTAAATTTCTCCGGCCGGAAAGGAATTAAAATAAACGGTTTGATCAAACGAAGTATAAGCATTCGTATTGAATGAACCCATGTTTTGCATCAAAATTTCTTCTTCGTTCGGGATATTGTATTGTGCCGCTTCTATCGCCAATTGATTGATTTCTTTCGAGATAGCATCACGTTGAGCGGGATCGGCCGTTGCAGCGCGTTCATCGTATTTAGCGATGATTTGTTCGTAAAGCGGTTTTTCTTTTTCCCAATTGATCGTACCGATTTGTTCGGTTCCTTTAAACATCAAATGTTCGAGATAATGCGCCAAACCGGTGTAACTTTCGGGTTCTTCTTTTGAACCTACATTGACGGCCACCAGACCGGTAACTTCGGTCATGTTTTCGTCTTCCCAAACAAACACTTGCAGGCCATTGGCCAATTGAAAAGCTTTCAAGCCCTGTGCGTGGATATTGAGGCTGCAAACAGCGCAAAGCAATACCCAAAAAATACGTTGAATCGACTTCATCTTATTTAAAATTGAAAATAAAGGCCAAAGGTATGAAATATTTTGAATATTTTACAAATTGGCACGATAATTGCAGGGGATTTAGCAGATTTGTTAAAAAACAATAAGAATGAAGAAAGTGTTTTCTATCTGGATTAGTCTGTTGATCATCAGCTTTTCCGGAATTCTTTGTGCTAAGCCAATTGAAAGCAGACAGGCAGAAAAAGTGGCGCTGCAATATCTGAAAAAAAGCCGGCGCTCCGGTATGAAAAATAATATTCGATTAACCGCCGTTCGTTCTCAATCTTCCGTTTTGCGAAGTGATGCTGCCGGCGCAGTTTATTATATCTTTAATATTAATGACAATCAAGGTTTTATCATTGTATCGGGCGACGATGTAGCCGCTCCGGTATTGGCTTATTCCGAAAACGGGAAGTATGATTTGCAAAATCTTCCACCCAATTTCACTTATTGGATGAACGGGATGGAAACGGAAATTCGTGAAGCGCAAAAACAAAGCCTTACGGCCGGTCCGGCCACCCAACTTCAATGGTCTGATTATTTGACCGGCAATGTTTTACGTTCTTCCTCCGAAACGGAAGAACCGTCTTTTTTGATTCAAACCAAATGGAATCAATTAGCGCCGTACAATGATTTATGTCCGCGTGTTGCAAACGAAGAAACCGCGACGGGATGTGTCGCCACCGCGATGGCTCAAATTATAAAATTTCATCGTTATCCCGGCAAAGCAAATCCCATGCCGGCCTATCAAACGTACAGCAGAAGCATTGATATTCCGGCAATTGATTCTCCCGCCGGTTACGATTGGGATAAAATGACCAACGAATATTCTGCCGGAAGTACACCGGAAGAAAACGCCGCCGTAGCCGGTCTGATGTATCATTGCGGAGTGGCCACTAAAATGGATTACAATATAGCGAGTTATGGAGGCAGCGGAACCACCATCATGGACGCAGGAACCGCTTTTCGCAATTATTTCAATTATGCTCAAAATATTCAAATCAATCAACGGTTGTATTATAGTGATACCGAATGGATGGCTTGTTTGATTGACGAGGTTGTTCAACGGCAACGTCCCGTATTTTATGCCGGCACCGACGCTTCCGGCGGCGGACACGCATTTGTCTGCGACGGTTACAATCCCGACGGCAACTATTTCCATTTTAATTGGGGATGGGGCGGATTATACGACGGATGGTTTTTATTAAATGCCTTGAATCCCGGAACAGGCGGCGCAGGCTCGGGAAGCGGTGTTTATTCCAAAAATCAAAACATACTGACACATATCACGCCGGTAGCCGACGGAGAACCTCTTCAAAATGTATTGAAACTTATCAATGACTTGGAATCTAACACTTCTGCCAATATTTCCGTCGGCGCCTCTTGGACGACGACCACGGATATTGCCAATCTCGGTCTGTTTGATTTTACGGGTGATATTTGTGTCGTATTGGTAAATACGACCAATTCGTCGACAGTGCAGGTAGGAGTCCTGAAAAATGTTACGCTCAATTCTTTGTATTATATCCATAGTTCAATTTCTTGCAAACTGCCGCCTTACGCCAAAGCGGGAAATTACCAATTGCAAATTTTTTCGCAATCTGCAGGTTCCGAACAGCGAACACGCGTTTCCAAAGAAATAGACCCCGATTATCCCACTTTTAATGTGATTGATTTCAAGAATGTAAAAGTGATCACTTCCGATCCCGCAACGACTCAATGGAGTCCGCAAAGCGCCTCTACGAATTGGAAAGATGCAGCCAATTGGACCAACGGCATTCCGGGCATCAACTCGACTGCAACTATTCCGGCAAGCGCATCCTATCCTGTTTTGATTGATTCGGCCTATGTGGATAATATTATTTTCGCTTCCGGCGCCGAAATCGGACGGCAAGATCTTCTGCATTATATCCGGGCGCACGTTCAAATAGACTTCGGCGCCGGCGGTTTATCGCGCGACCGGTGGAATATGTTGGCCTCCCCGATTCGACAAGTGTATGCCGGCGATTTCTGTTTCGGCGGTTATCCTTATACTTTCCTGCGAAAATTCGATTTGTCTATTCTAAACGAAACCCAATCGCAAGCCGGATGGAAAGACATTCGTTCGCTTTCCGAACCGTTATTACCGGGCGAAGGTTTTGCATTATGGGTAAATAGCGACAACGAATCCGTCAAAGGACACGAAGATCTGTCGGACGAAAACACCGGATTGGGCATTGTAAACGAAAAAATAGAATTGCCTTATTTTGAAAACAACGAGCAAAGCGCAGCCCATCGCATCCATCAATACAACGAAGGCAAAAGTCATTTTTACGTTTTCGATACGGCTACCGATGATTTGACACTCGAAACAACACCCGTTTCCGTTACTCGAAATGAAGAAGCCTATCGCTTGGCCAACCGGGAAGTTACAATTTCGGTAACTTTCGGAGAATACAACGGCCGGCACATCGCTTTGATAGGTAATCCGTTTATAGCGACCATCGATTTCGACCGTTTTTATGAAGATAACGCTGATAAAATTCAAGCACATTATTATTGTTGGAATAACGATAAATTCAACGGCTATCATGCCCCGGCCGATACTCATTTTTGGGAAGACAGCGAACATTCTTATAATAATTACATTGCGCCGGTGTCGTCGTTTTTCATCGAACGAAAAGATGGAGGAAGTAATACGGTTCAACTTACCTTCCGGATTTCCGAAATTTCGGCTACGGGAAATCAATCACTAATAAATCAATGAAAATGAAACGTTTATATTTTTTAATATCGCTTTTATCCATGGCGTATGCCGGCCAAGCGCAAGTGCTTATCGGCAATTCGGACGAGCCTCATCCGGCTGCCATTTTGGAATTACGCGCCGCCGATAAGGGTTTGTTATTGCCGGTCGTTTCTCTGATCGACTATCACTCATTTTTCCCTCAAACCGACTTGGCCGATTGGAAAAGCGCCGCGGGAATGTTGGTTTTCAATAATGGAAAAACATCGGAAGTAGCCCACTTATCCGCCGGATTGTATATTTGGGACGGTAACCGGTGGCATCTTATCCAAACCACCGCACTTCCCTCCACCATTGAATTGGCGGACGACCCGAACAACGCGCCCCACTCGCTCGTTTTAGGAAGTAAATAAACTAATTTTGGAATATCCATTGAAAATACCTACCTTTGAAACTTCAAAAGTAGGACAAAATGAGATATGGCTTATTGATTTTATTGGCCGGACTGTTTTTTACCGCCACCCTTCGCGCCCAATCGCCCGACGAAGCTTTCCGTTTATATTCGGAAGGCCGTTTTGCAGAAGCAATACCTTTGTTTGAACAAGCCCTGCTATCGAATCGCAAAGAAATCGTCAAACGTCATATCGAAATTTATCCCATTTTAGGCGAAATTTATAACTCCCGGTATCAATTTGAAAAATCGGCCGAAGCTTATTCCAACTACGCCGATTTGCTGAAATCCAACAATCAAATTCAAAAAGCCGATTCCGTTCAACACCGGATAGACCAAGCCAAACGCGCCGCCCGGATGTTATCGCATTGCGAAGATATTCAATTGATTGACAGCGTAATCATCGATAAAAAGCATTTTTTAAACACCTATCTTTTATCAGAAGAAAGCGGTTCGTTATACCAAGAGGACGAAACAATTATCTACGAAAATCCGCTACACGACAAACATTTTTTCTCCGAAAAACAAGCCGGCGGACATTACCGGCTATTCTCCGAAATCCGTTTACAAGACGAATGGACAGACAAGAAAGTCCTCGTTTTATCGAATGATTCCTTATCCGACAACAATTTCCCATTTGTATTGACGGACGGATTGACACTTTACTTCGCTTCCACCGGCAAAACATCCATCGGCGGATACGATTTATACGTTACCCGCTACAATTTAAACAACGACACGTGGCTCTCTCCCAATCAGTTGGGAATGCCGTTCAATTCTATTTACAACGATTATCTCTTAGCCATCGACGAAATGAATCACATCGGCTATTTCGCAACCGACCGTTTTCAAACTGAAGATAAAGTGATTGTTTACACCTTCATTCCCAACGAAGAACAAACATTCATCGAAACGGACAAGGAAGCTGAACGCATTCGTCGCGCCGAAATCCAGTCCATTCAAGCGACTTGGAAACCGGGAACAGATTATACCGCCATGCTGGAACAAATCCGCCAATCCATCCGTGGCGACCAATCGCGCCCGCAACACGATTTTACATTCGTCATCGACGACAACCGGATTTATCATTCCCTGATTGATTTTAAAAAAGATGCCGCCCGCCAAGCTTTCGGCAAATCGCAAGAAATAAAAAAAGATATTCAACAAACCGAAGTTGAATTAAACAATTTACGCTTGGAATATTTCAAAGCCGGCACAATCCAAAAACAAGATTTAAAAACAAGGATTTTGTCGAATGAAGAAAAATTGCAAACTTTGTACCGTCAGTTTACATTGTTTGAAAAGAATGCACGTAATTTTGAAATAAAATAATTTTATGGATTTACTCATTGTCATCGTTCTCTGTGTCGTCGGAATTTTATTAATTCTGGCAGAAATTTTCTTGATTCCCGGACTCACAATTACCATTGTGGCCGGCATTGCCGCTTCCATCGGCGGAATTTATTATGCGTTTACCCGCTTGGGGGCCATGGCCGGCATCATCACGCTATTGGTAACGCTGGTTGTCATTTTAATTTCTTGTATTTATTTAGTCAAGTCGAAAACGATGGATCGCATTGGTTTACAAACCGATATCGACTCAACCGTAGCCGGAAACGAAGTTTTAAAAATTGCCGCCGGCGACGAAGGCATCGCCGTTTCCCGCTTAAACCCGATCGGAAAAGTACAGGTAAACGGCATTGTCATGGAAGGCAAATCTACCGCCGATTTCATTGACGAACATTCCGAAATCATTGTTACGGAAGTATCTCCGAAACAACTCACAGTCAAACAAAAAAAATCGTAATTCGTAATTAATAATTCGTAATTTAAAACTTATGGGAACAGCAACATTTTTATGGTTTATCCTCGTAGTGGCGGCAATTATTTTGCTGTCGATTTTCTTTTATTATGTGCCTTTTGTGCTTTGGATTAACGCCAAAGCCTCGGGCGTTAGTATCTCACTGATTCAACTTTTCCTGATGCGGTTGCGGAAAGTTCCGCCTCCAGTCATCGTGAATGCCATGATTGAGGCGCACAAAGCCGGTTTGCGGAACATTACCCGCGACCAGTTGGAAGCGCATTATCTGGCCGGCGGTCATGTAGAGCGTGTCGTACATGCCTTAGTATCAGCGGAAAAGGCGAATATTGATTTGACTTTTCAGATGGCGACGGCAATCGATTTGGCAGGTCGCGATGTGTTTCAAGCCGTTCAAATGTCGGTAAATCCAAAAGTGATTGATACACCGCCAATTGCAGCCGTGGCGAAAAACGGTATTCAGTTGCTGGTAAAAGCGCGTATCACGGTGCGCGCCAATATCAAACAATTGGTCGGTGGCGCGGGCGAAGAAACAGTGATTGCGCGTGTCGGCGAAGGCATTATCTCGTCGATTGGTACGGCCGAATCGCATAAAGATGTTTTGGAAAATCCCGACAGCATCTCCAAAGTCGTTTTGAAAAAAGGTTTGGATGCCGGAACCGCTTTTGAAATCTTGTCTATTGATATTGCGGATATCGACATCGGTAAAAATATCGGCGCCGAATTGCAAATGGATCAGGCTCAAGCGGATAAAAACATTGCTCAGGCTAAAGCAGAAGAACGTCGTGCGATGGCTGTGGCATTAGAACAGGAAATGAAAGCCAAAGCGCAGGAAGCCCGTGCACATGTAATACAAGCCGAAGCCGAAGTGCCGAAAGCGATGGCGGATGCTTTCCGTAGCGGCAATCTGGGCATTATGGATTATTACAAAATGCAGAATATCCAAGCCGATACCGATATGCGGGAATCCATTGCAAAACCGGCAAAAACAAGCAAATAAATGGTGTTATGAAACGAATCATTTCCCCCGACCAATTGCCGGTCAACGACGACGGGTCCATTTTTCATCTACATTTGAAGCCCGAACAATTGGCCGATAAAGTAGTGATGATGGGCGATCCCGAACGAGTAAAATTAGTGGCTTCGTATTTCAACAACATCGAATGTGAAGTGCAAAGCCGCGAATTTCGCACGATAACCGGTTCATACAAAGGCAAACGCATCACGGCGCTTTCGCACGGCATCGGTTGCGACAATCTGGATATTGTGATGAACGAATTGGATGCGCTGGCCAATATCGACCTCGCTACGCGTGAAATAAAATCCGAATTTCGACAATTAACGTTGGTTCGCATCGGCACTTCCGGCGGCTTGCAACCGACGGCGCCAATCGGTTCGTTTGTGGCTTCCGAAATTTCGATGGGAATGGACGGTTTGTTGTATTTTTACAAAGGCGGCGCTGGTGTAAACGAAGAACAACTGACCGAAAAATTCGTTCAACACACACAATGGAACCCTCGTTTGGCGCAACCCTATTTCGTTCCGGCCGACAAAGAATTGTTAGAACGCATCGGATTTGATATGGTAAAAGGCATCACTATTTCGGCGAGCGGATTTTATGGACCGCAAGGCCGCCATGTCCGTCTGGATCTGACGAATCCCGGGCAAAATGCAAGTCTGGAATCGTTTGATTATCAGGGTTTGAAAATCTGTAATTACGAAATGGAAAGTTCTGCATTATCGGGTTTGGCTGCACTAATGGGACACAAAGCGATGACGGCTTGCCTTATCATCGCAGGGCGGTATTCGGGCGATATGAATACCAATTATAAAGGTTCGTTCGATGGCTTGATTACCAAGGTTTTGGAGCGAATTTGATTTTCCCGGATTAATTTCCTACTTTTGTTTTCTAAAATCATAGACAATTATGGAACTTGCATTAGACATGAACCGGCGCTACACTTATGCCGATTACCTCACTTGGACGGATGACAAATTGCGGGAATTGCTGAATGGTTTTATCCGCTTGATGTCGCCGGCGCCTGCATTGAAGCACGCGGTTGCTTTGAGGCGATTGGGTACGCCTTTGATTAATTATATTGACAAAAAAGGCGGAAACTGTCAAGTTTTTTATGCCCCGTTTGACGTTCGTCTTCCGAAAAAACCGGATGAGAAAGATGACAAGCAGATTTACACGGTAGTTCAGCCCGATATTTGTGTGGTTTGCGATAATTCCAAGTTGGACGAACGCGGTTGTCTCGGCGCTCCCGATATGGTGGTTGAAATTCTTTCGCTTTCGTCGCAAAAATACGATTTGAACGAAAAATTCAACTTGTATGAAGCGGCCGGCGTGAAAGAATATTGGGTGGTTTCGCCCAAAGAAAAAGGCATCAACGCATTTATTTTGCAAGAAGACGGGAAATACGATCACGGGACGGTTTATGAAGGAAATACCCAAGTGCCGGTATTGACGTTGAAAGGACTAAACATCAATACGGAGGAGTTGTTTAAAGATTAAAGATGAATTATACGGATAAGAATGATACCATTTGTGCGGTCGCTACTCCTCCGGGAACGGGTGGTATTGCTGTTATCCGAATATCGGGAAAGGAAGCATTTGTCATTACCGACAGGATTTTTCGACCGAACAAACAGGCGATTCCGGTAGAGCGGCAATTGGCTTATACGTTGAGTTACGGGAAGATAGTTAAAGTAGATCCTGTCCGTCATGATACCCCGGAAGAGATTCTGGATGAGGTGTTGGTTGCTGTTTTTCGTGCGCCACATTCTTTTACGGGCGAAGATGCGGTGGAAATTTCGTGTCACGGTTCGACTTACATCCAACAGGAAATACTTCAATTATTGATCGCTAACGGATGTAGATTGGCGCAAGCCGGCGAATTTACCCAACGCGCTTTTTTGAACGGAAAAATGGATTTGTCGCAAGCCGAAGCAGTAGCCGATGTAATTGCTTCCACTTCGGCGGGCGCTCATCGTTTGGCAATGAACCAGATGCGAGGCGGATTTAGCAAAGAATTGTTGTTGTTGCGCACGCAATTGTTGGATTTTGTGTCATTAATTGAATTGGAATTGGATTTCGGCGAAGAAGATGTGGAATTTGCCGACCGCAGTCAGTTAATGGATTTAGCTGCAAAAATCGAACGGTTGATTTCCAAATTAGTTGATTCGTTTGGATTGGGAAATGTTATTAAAAACGGGATTCCAGTAGCGATTGTTGGCGAAACCAATGCCGGGAAATCCACCTTACTCAATCATTTGTTAAATGAAGAAAAAGCCATCGTTTCGGAAATCCATGGCACTACGCGCGATGCGATAGAAGACACGGTTAATATTCAAGGTATTTCGTTCCGCTTCATCGACACAGCCGGCATCCGCGAAACGGGCGACGAAATCGAAAATCTGGGCATCGAACGCACCTTTCAAAAAATCGACCAAGCCTCGATTGTGGTCTGGATGATTGATACCACGCATTTCGACAAAAAAACGGAAAAAATCGCCGACCGGATTCTTCCATATTTGGAAAACAAAAAATTGATTATCGTTTTTAACAAAATCGACAAACTCAATCCCGAAGAAAAATCGCTTTTGGAAGAAGAATTTTTGTCGCACCTTCCGGCCGGCCGTATTTGCTTGTCGGCCAAGTACAAAACCAATACCGCCGAATTGGAAAACGCTTTATTGAAAACCGCTCAACTACCCGAAATCCGGGAACAAGACGTGATAGTAACCAATTTGCGTCATTATGAAGCTTTGAAAAATGCTCAAACTGCCATCGAGCGTGTCATTGAGGGCTTGAACCGCAATCTTTCCGGAGATTTATTAAGCCAAGATATTCGTGAGTGTATGCATTATTTGGGCGAGATTACGGGTGAGATTTCTACGGATGAGGTGCTGGGGAATATCTTCCAACATTTCTGTATAGGGAAGTAACCACCTAATCAGCTATGAATAACCACTCAATTGTAGAAAAAGATGAGAAATGCAGATTTAGTCATAGCTGATATAAAAGACCTTATTAAAACTAAAGGATACATTTATGCCTTTTGCCTAATTTTATATGAAGATTTTCATGTCAATCTGGAAACTATTCATAAAGTAAATTACAAGATTAGGCTTAGTGTAAAAGAATCAACTTTAATATTAGGTTTCTTAGTTCAAATAATGAACTAATAACTCTAAATCAAATATGGTTAAAAATATCGGATAAGGATCGTTACTCTCTTTTTCCAACATAATAAAAGATTGGTGTGTCAAAGAAGGATAATTCTCTGTGGTTATTCCCATAATATACACATCAGAAATATCTTTCGAAAGAATTATTTCCTTTCCATCTTCATCATAGAATTTGGCTTTTTGTTCAAGAATTTTTGTCCGAGAAATCAAACCTTGATT
>BNWW01000028.1 GCA_025999115.1 Bacteroidia bacterium | reverse complement strand
TAGAACTCTTGTCTGTGGTTGGGTCTGCATAAGGATTGTCTGTGCCATACCAAGTATAACCCGGATTAAGACCCGCAGCATTCAACGCTTCGGAAGCAGCATCTACACAATTATCATAAAGCAAACTGTACCATCTTTTAGATGCTTTATCGGCAGCATCTATAGCTTTTTTATCTTGTTCTTCTGTTGTAGTAAATCTAATGCGTTGGGTATAAGGATGCCCATCATTCTGGGCATATTTGGTATTGAATTCTTGTTCGCTCTTAATATCTTTGATATTTGTGCTTTTGGATGGTCCTATTGCTCCTGAAAACCAATTGGTTCCGTCCTTAGACACATAAGTCCATCCTGTTTCGTCGTTACCAATTAAAACAGCAGAATGTCCATTGCCGGAAGCACCTGTAGGAGCTTGTAAAACGATGATGTCTTTTCCGGTAGGATCAATGTAGTTTACCGGATTATTAGCACAGTACGCATACGGCGAAACCGCATAATACTTCTCCATCAACGGATCCTGCGTACTAAACCTCATCAGCGCCGGATCTTGCTGCCGCCACTCAAAATCATAAAAATCCAACCCATTTGTTCTGTCAAGTTCCTTGTTCGAGAACTTATACGGCTGCTTCCCCTGATCCGTCCTTCTCGGCAATTCCGCCATCTGCGTCCCCGAAGGATAATAGTTATTGATTTGTTCCGTATTCCCCGTTTTATTAAAAACTACCCGGTTATTGCCCAGATGGTCTTTCAGGTAATAATAATATTGGTAATGCCCGCTTGCCTTTTCGATATAGCCCTCTTCCGTTAAAATCCGTTTCAATTGGCCGTTTACATAAACTTTATTGTTGATGTAATTAGTCGTTGTCGTCAACAAGGCGGTGGGCGTTATTTCCTCATCCAAACTGATGTAAGCCGGAAGATTCTCGTTGGATGCCGATTCGATATGTTTAACTGTCCTTTTCACGCCTGCCGCATCGTAACTGTACTGGATTTGATGTCCGTAACGGAACTGAATTAATTGCGGCAAAGCTAAGTAATTATTACGAGTTTGGCAAATCTTTTTGTTGTAATCGGCGTAAATCCTGTTGTGATGAACATATTCGTCGGCGCCGGTAAATCCGTTCTTAAACTCCATGACATCGGCCGAACTTTGGTCGCCGGCAGCATCGTCCACACGGCGTAATTGGCAATTATTGTAATAATACATCGTTAGATTGTCTATCAGACCGAAAGTGTTATTATCTTTCAAGCCGGTGCGCTGCAAAGTCTGGATATTGCCCATCTTGTCGTATGTGAACGATTCGTTGTAGCGGTTGGGAGCCAAAGAAAGATTAAAGCCGACCCCAAAACTTGCATCGGTCAGGCGATTTAAATCATCGTAAGTCAGGCTGTGTCCCTTGATACTTCCGAAACTCGGATCTTGCCAATAAAGAGCCGATATATTCCCGTTAAAATAAGTATTCCCGCCCGATTTGGGATTGGTTTCGTAATAAAGCAGTTCCGTGAATTTTTTACCGCTCTGTTTGGTCAGCCAATTCCGGACATTGTATTCGTAAGCGGTCGTTTCGATATTGCCGCCGGCGCTTTTTTCAGTCATCCGGCCGGCTTCGTCGTATTTATAATTAGACATATTAACGACGGGGTCTTCATTTAATTGATAATGGACGGTTTGGAGGCGGCCAGCGTGGTCGTAATGATAGGTATATTCTTCCGTAGTTGTAAGAAGAGCGGCTCCATTCGGAGCGGTATGTTCTATTCGTTTTTTCGTTATTTGATTGGTGAAATTATAAGCATAATATTCATGGGTTATTCCTCCTAATTGATCATTGGAATTTTTCTGTACGATATTGCCTTTTGTATCATAATAATAAACGGTAACGATTTTCTGTTCCGAAGAATCCAATAGTTTTACTATTGTACCGGTCAACAATCCTTTAGCCGATGAATGTTGTGTGCCGAAACCCGTTTTGGGTTGATAGTTTAATGCGGGGTACTTGACTTGGAGATAAATGTAATTATCATAATAATTGGCTTGGGTTACTTCCGAATCTTCTTCGTAGGGGAAATTATTCCAAGTATGGCCATATAAGTTGTTTGGGCTGGGCGTTTCAACAGTCAGGTAGTTTTTACACTGTTGAGTCATGTTATAGGCGCGCAAATTGCTGTCGGCGGAAGTATAATCATCTCCATGGTAGATTCCGGTAAGGATTTGGCGGCCGAGTGCATCGTATTTGTAAAAAATCCAGCCGCGTTCGCCATCGCCAACATCGGCATCGGCCGATGAACGGAAAATCAAGCGGTCGGCCTTGTCATAAACAAAGTTTTCGACACCGGTATTTAATAGTTTTTGACCGGATTTCCGTCCCCTTTCGTCGTAATCGTAGTAATAGACGAGGTCGGAGACGCCATGACCGGCATCGTTGTTTCCCCAAAGATTGTACGTTTGGTTTACCGCTTTCATTTCATCGGAAGCCAAAGGGGTCAGCACCCATCTGAGGCGGTTGAAATCGTCGTAAACATAATTCACATCCACATTTTGATTGTTGAGGATGCGGCGTTGCAGCAGGGTTCGGCCGAGTTTGTCGGTAAATTCGTAGGAAACATGACCGTCTTCGCCGGTGGTTTTGGAAACATAGAGTTCCTTGGCGGGATAATAGCCTTTGCAGATGAGGTTTTGGTTGTTGCTTTCCTGCATGGTATAATACATGCAGGCCAGTTGAGAATTGGAGGAATAAGTGGTATTGGTCAGATAGCCGGATTTTACGCTGTGGCTGCCGGTGCGCCAGGCCTGTCCGGGGCCGTACTGCTCGGTAACCCGGTTTAAGGGAGACGGTTCGTAAACGGTTTCCGAATACGCCTTGGTATCGCTGTAAAAAGCAGTTGCTGTGGTGGCGCCGTTGAATATGCCGTTGCTGTTGGATGACGGCGCAGGGAGCCATTGTTTGCTTTCTCTTCCGAAAGAATCGTATTCGATGCGAGAAACAAGGTCTTTGCCCGATGGGGTAATGGCGGATTGAACGGTTTCCGTGGGACGGCCCAAGCCGTCGAAGTATTGGATTTGGTCGCTAAACTGCTGTTCATCGGCAGAATGATAAGTACGGGTACGGATATAATTCTGCCCGGAAGAAGGGGTCGATGCTATAGAGGGTGCATAGCCCTGTATTGTAGTTGTAATATTGCCATTTTGGGAATAGCCTTCGGATACAACATAATATATTCCTGCAGACAGGGTTTGTTTCAGATAGGAATGCAACGGATTGGTGCAATGGCCTGGACCGCCATAATCATCATTGGAACCAATCTGCGTACCTGAAGCATTGAACAGAGACAGATAGGTATCACTCAATGCAGAACCGCAATGAGAGATGGTTATTTCCATTGAACGGGTCAATGCAAATTTATACCTTACGTCTTTGGACGTTTTGCCCTGATAATAATTACCGGCAAGGTCTGTGTCTTTGGTATTGGAATAAGTGAAGGATTGGGAATAGGCGCCGGCATCGGTTTGGGGATATTCGGAAGGAGATAGCATTCGTCCGGAGATTGCGGTTGTGATATTACCATTTTGCGAGTAACCTTCCGATACGACATAATAAGTTCCTATCGGAAAAATTTGTCGCAGATAAGAGTGGTAATAATTGTCGCAGGCGCTATCATCACCGGAATCATCGTTATCAGTAATCAGGTTGCCGGAAGCATCCAAAACATGGAGATAAGTGTCATAAACCTCCGAATTGCAATGCGATATGGTTATTTCCATCGAACAAGATAATGTGAATTTATAAAATACATCGTTGGACGGCCTGCCCACATAATCGTTGGTGTAATTTGCAGTGTTTTGTGTGTTGGAATAGGTAAAACCTGAATTTTTAGCACCGAGATTGATAGCGGTACTCATGGTGTTTTGAGCGGATAAATTGACCGCTGGAATAATTAAGCCCAATAAAATGTATATATATTTTTTCATGACTTTATATGTTTTATTGTTTCAAATGCTACCTTTTCATTAATACCAGACTGACCAAATGTTCATTCAACCACAAATCCAAAACGTAATTGTCAATCGGCAAATCCGATACGTTCAATTGAATTTTGTGTTCTCCTTCGGGATAAAAGCCGAAATTTTCATTCGTGTAAACAAATCCTTGTGTGGTATGAATTTGCATACGGATTTCAGCGGTTTGAGGTAAATACATTTCGACATTGACTGTTGATTTGGCCGGATTGGGAGTGAGATGGCAAGTTAAATCAGCCCAAGGGTCGATCATTTCATTTTCAGCGGTTTGCAATGAATCAGCGACAATAGGTTCTTCGCCCGTGTCGGCGGTTTGGTCGTAGGGATGATAGAAGAAGGAAGACTTTTGCAATGCAATCAAACTGTCTTGTAAAACGCGGGAAGATTCAACGGTTTCAAAGACGGGATAGCGGTAGCCGGATTCGTACCATTGGTAAATATCCGTGATTACGGTATGAGGTTTGGAATAATGTAAAGTATCGTTCCATTCCAAATTCGAAACTAATTTAAAAATATCGAATAAAGATGAAACAGGGGCATAACGGCTCGTTTCCTCTTTGTGAGTATGAACGCGAATAATATTTTCTAATGTTTCATTATTGGGCAATTGAATCACTCCGCAACCGTCGGCCACTGTTTTTAGACTTCCATGTATCAAGGACTCGATGCGGTCGTTGTGCCGGCCGCGACCGGAAAAAGCGCTTTGAAGCGAATCGCCATAAGTGATGGGAAATTTTAATAACAAGCCCGCCCAGCTGTATTTGACCAAAACATTGGGGCTTTCGTAACCTTCCATCAAAAGGGAATCGTTACTCAACCGGTAATGCAATAATTTTCCGGGTTCGGCGCCGATTAAGCCGGATTCGTCTTCGCGGGAAAAGTATTCGACAGGGTAATCGGTATCGACGACGGTGGAGTCGCTGAAATTCCAGATTACATTGGATCCGGAGGAACCGGAAGGACGATAAGGAACGGATTGCTTAATTAAATTATCGCCTTCGCGAGGTGCGTTGGAGTCGCTTTGCAAAACCTGTTGTGCAAACAGGCTTTGCATCAAACCACTTGCTATCAATAAAATATAAATCTTTCTCATGGCATTCTGCATTTTTAATTTTTGTAATGATATTCCGTATTTTCCAATAAATCGCCGTTTTCGTCTTTGATGGATTCTAAGCGGCCGAAAGAATCGTATTCGTAAGTCGTTGCTATGCCGCGCGGGTCGGTTTTACCGGTCATACCGACGAGAGGACGGTAGGTATAGGTCGTTACCAAAGCGTAGGGCAAAGCAGTATTGTTTCGCAGATTATTGATTGCTGTCAAATCGGCGGCAGCGGGTGTATTAGCGCTTGCAACTCGATTGATTAGCGTACTTCCCAAGATATTTTGGATTTGTGCGTAGGTCGCGTTTTGAATTTCGGCGATGGGGTATTGGTTGTTGTAGCCCCAGAGATAAACAGTGGAAGTTTCATCCTTATACGTTATTGTCCGGATTTTCCCATTTGCGCCGTAGGTGTAATTTTCTTTCAATGCAAGATAGTCATTCGTTGGATTATTGATAAATTCATACAAGGCCGTCGGATTACCGTTGTTGTCATATTCCCATTTGGCTTTTCCGACAAGTAAGGTATCTGTAACTAATTGGATATAAATCTGATCTGGATGCGAAATCAGATTTGGATGCGAAATAGTATAAGAAGTTTGCTTATATTCATTCATCCCAATCGGCAAACCTATCATGTATTTGGCATACAAGTTAGGATACAAGTTGTTGTCGGGATACAGTATTTGTTTTTCATATACATCAGAATCAGAGTTTGAATTCTTCTTGCTTGAACTATGATATTCGGAATCCAATTGCAAATTAGAATTATAGCCGTATGATACAATTTTTTTAATACTGTCGTTGGACGAGTAATCGGTTGTAGTTACGTGTTTAACTAAAATGGCGCGATGGCTCTCATATTTAAAATCTGTGAAAATGCCTTTATAATAATGTTTGGTTGAATGTTGGATATTATTACAATAATAACTAAAATTATTAATGTAATCATCGCTTTCAATGCGCCACCCGAGAGGGTAAGTTGTGTTAGATCCCTGAGTCGAATACTCGTATTCCATTTTTTGCAGCAGGGTATTCATCCCTTTGTAAGTTAATTTCTTTACTATTTTTGGGTAATAGGTTGAGCCGACACTGTTAATTTCATAGTAGGTAATTTCCTTATTGACCGCTGTATTGTTTGAATAGTAACGGGTTTCTATTTGCTTGTAACCATACCCGTGTTTGGGGTTATACAATCTTTTCGGCGAAGAATACAGCATCACGAAAGAAGGGTTAGTATCATCGCCTGAGGGTTCATGAAAATTATCATAGAGGCCTTGTTCCCAGGTATTTCCGGTTAATCCCGAATAAAAATATTCTTTTACATTGTATTTAGAATTGGTATCCGACAGGTCTTCCGTTTTTTGCAGTCGAACTCCCGGCGCATAATAATCTTTCCCCGATATGGTTTCCTTATTCGCTTCATAATAAAATTTGGTTTTTCCACCGGTCGGATAAACGATTTCATTGAGAATACCGTTGGCAATAACCGAGTTATTCACACTTCTGGAATTGAGAACAGAATATTGTTGTAGGTGCCATTGGAAACCTACGGGTATCAAGCTGCCGTTTCCTGCAGCGTTATAATATCCGAAATAATCTACACCGTTGGTATTCATGTCCGGGATACTACCGGTATTGTAGTTAAATTCCCATTTTCTATTGCTTGCCGACGAGTTGAATCCTTGTTCGGTAATTTTACGCAACCGCAGTTTGGGGCACCCGCCGTAGCGGTCGTATTCCAAAACAAAACTTTTGCTTTCTTCGGTTGACTTGGAAATAATCTTTATTTCCGTAAGTTTTTTCTTCCAAACAGAAGCCGCATTGTCCGTAGCATATACAAATTCAATACGGACGTGAGGAGATTCTATTTTGTCAAGCAGTTTGGTATTAAAAGTATAATTAGCGCTATGTCCGGTTGTTGTAGTATGAGATAGATAGTCTATTCTTTTAACCATTCCGTTTGTAATGCTGTATGAAAACGAATAATTGGTATAGGAAAAATTGATATAACTGTTTTTAGTTGTAATGGAATTTAGATGCCATTCATTAATACCGCTTCCGGAACGGGCGGGATTAAAGGTAGCAGTGCCACCGTTGACTGATGATTGTACTGTTATCGTCGAATTACTTGCTCCAAAATTATAAACTACTCCCATCTTATTTACACAAGACCATCCGCTTGTAGAATAATCGATTTTAAGATCATCGTTTACAACTTTTTGCAGTTGGTTTGAGCTATCGAAGAAAAACGACCCTTGATGTTCAGGCAAATGATACGAATAAATATCCGGTAGTACATCCCACAAATTATTCTCAATATCTTCCAATTGTTGTTGATAACAATTGATGTTACTATTCCACGACACTTCAGGGAAGGTGTATGGGTGGGTATTTTTCCATGCCAAATCATGAAGATTGCGCCATCCGTTAGCATCATCATCAGCTAAGCCTCTTATAGTGCGGGAGATGGAGCCTCCTGCCTGAAGATGCCATTTCAAACCTGTTGCGGTTGAAATTTCTTCCGCTCGAATACCTGTAGCATCGTAAGTCAAGGCAATGGGAATGGATACACCGTCTTCTTGAAGCGTATAAATCGGGATGGATATTTGAGGCGCACCCGTTGCGCCGGAAAGCAACGGATTACCATAATTTCCTAAACCGGATACTTGAGGAAGGGATGGGATCACATTAAAATAGGTTAGTTGATCAATAACGTTGTTTGTTCCACCAGAACTACCGGAGCCGCCGGTGCCATTATCCCACCCGCCCTGAGAAGAGCCTTGAGCCGATATGCGAAACACACACACTAACATTAATAGAACGAAAATTGCAATTTCTTTTTTCATATATTTGACAGATAATTAGTTCTTAAATAAACCCACGTATGAAGTCTTAATAACGCCAATCCTATCATTATTAATTATGTAGGAAAGAATATTACGACAAATATAAATATTTTATTTTAAAATCAGGTAAAAAATGAATAAAATTTACGAAAACCACATTTTCATGAAACTACCGCACTTTCGTAGCTAACCTTAAATAACTCAATTAATCTCCCCCAATCTACCATTTTTCCTTTTTTTCTATTACTTTTGCACTCAAATTCCAAAAAGAATTAAAAATCTAAAAAATTATCATAATCATGGAGGCAAAAGTCCCTTTCAAAGTGTTTTCCGGCACAAGTTCGCGCTATTTGGCCGAAAAAATCTGTAAACAATTGGAGTGTCCGTTGGGACAAATGAAAATCGAACGGTTTGCCGACGGCGAATTTTCGGTTTCGTATGAAGAGTCGATTCGCGGCGCTCATGTGTTCCTTATCCAATCTACATTTCCGAGTTCGGATAATCTGATGGAATTGCTGTTGATGATCGATGCCGCCAAACGCGCTTCAGCCAAGTCGATTATTGCCGTCATTCCGTATTTCGGTTGGGCGCGGCAAGACCGCAAAGACAAACCGCGCGTGGCCATCGGCGCCAAATTAGTGGCCGATATGCTGAAAATTGCAGGAATCAACCGATTGATTACCATGGATTTACACGCCGACCAGATTCAGGGATTCTTCGATGTTCCGGTCGATCACTTGTACGCTTCTTCTATTTTTCTGGAAGAAGTGCGTACTTGGAATTTGCCGAATCCGGTGATTGCAACGCCCGACGTGGGTGGAACGAAACGCGCCAATTCTTACGCAAAAAACTTGAATATGCCCATGGTGATTTGCTACAAATTGCGCAAAAAAGCCAACGAAATTTCGGAAATGAAAATCATCGGCGATGTGAAAGGGTTGGATGTTTTGCTGATCGATGATATTGTAGATACCGCCGGCACGATTACCAAAGCGGCCGATTTGATGTTGGCCGAAGGCGCTAATTCGGTTCGCGCATTAGCTTCCCACGCCGTGATGTCGGATCCGGCCTCGATGCGGGTCGATCAATCGGGACTGACCGAAATCATGTTTACCGACAGCATTCCCTATTCCAAAAAAAGCGAAAAAGTGAAAGTAATTTCCGTGGCCGATTTATTCGCCACCGCTATTTTGAGAGTTTGCAATAACGAATCAATCAGTTCGTTGTATTTATCATAACTTAAAAAGCTGGAATGAGCGAACTGACCAACGAAATTCAACGTCGCCGCACATTTGCGATTATTTCCCATCCCGATGCGGGAAAAACGACACTGACCGAAAAACTCTTGCTTTTCGGAGGAGCGATTCATGTAGCCGGCGCCGTGAAATCGAATAAAATCAAGAAAACGGCGACCTCCGACTGGATGGAAATCGAAAAACAACGCGGTATTTCCGTAGCGACTTCCGTGATGGGTTTCGATTACAACAACCACAAAATCAACATCTTGGATACGCCCGGCCACCAAGATTTTGCGGAAGATACTTATCGTACGTTGACGGCCGTCGATAGCGTAATTATCGTGGTCGATATTGCCAAAGGCGTGGAGGCGCAAACCCGCAAATTGATGGAAGTGTGCCGGATGCGCAAAACACCGGTCATGATTTTTGTGAATAAAATGGACCGCGACGGGAAAGATCCGTTCGACCTTTTGGACGAATTGGAACAGGAACTGCAAATCCACGTTCGACCGCTGAGTTGGCCGATCGAAATGGGCGCCAAATTCAAAGGCGTTTATAATATTTACGAAGAAAAATTAGATTTATATACGCCGAGTAAGCAGACGATTACCGAATCGGTTGAATTTAAGAATTTGGATAATCCCGACTTGGAAAAACATATCGGCGAAAAGGAAGCGGAAAAATTACGTGTCGATTTGGAACTCATTGAAGGAGTATATGAATCTATCAAGTCCCGTCATCCCGCGCTTAACGCGGGATCCCATGAACAGGAAATTGCGGGTCAAGCCCGCAATGACGGCAATTCTCTCAATGATGCCTTTCTTGATCGCTATTTAAAAGGCGATTTAGCCCCCGTCTTTTTCGGCTCAGCATTAAACAATTTCGGCGTAAAAGAATTATTAGATTGTTTCATTCAGATCGCTCCATCACCCCGTCCGGTGGTTGCGGAAGAAAAAATCATTCATCCGGAAGACCCGTTTTCAGGCTTTATTTTCAAAATCCACGCCAATATGGATCCGAACCATCGGAGTTGCATCGCGTTTTTAAAAATCTGTTCGGGAAAATTCGAGCGCAATGCCAATTACAAGCACGTGCGTTTCGATAAAATGATGAAATTTTCGCAAGCCACAGCCTTTATGGCGCAGAAAAAAGAAACCGTCGATGAAGCATTCGCGGGCGATATTATCGGTTTGCCCGATACGGGAAATTTTAAAATCGGCGATACGCTCACGTCCGGCGAAGTCTTGCATTTCAAGGGATTACCGAGTTTTTCGCCCGAAATGTTTAAATACATCGAAAACGCCGATCCGATGAAAACCAAGCAATTGAACAAAGGCATCGACCAATTGATGGATGAAGGCGTAGCGCAATTATTTGTCAATCAATACAATGGACGAAAAATTATCGGCACGGTCGGTCAGTTGCAATTTGAAGTCATCCAGTACCGGCTTTTGCACGAATATGGTGCGCAATGCCGTTGGGAACCGCTTCATTTGTACAAAGCTTGTTGGGTTGAAAGCGATTCGCCCGAAGAATTGGAAAATTTCAAGAAACGGAAATATCAATACATGGCCTTAGACAAGCAGGAGCGCGACGTGTTTTTAGCCGATTCGGCTTATGTTTTGCAGATGGCGCAACAGGATTTTCCGAAAATTCGGTTTCATTTTAGTTCGGAGTTTTGATTCCTCTACGACCCTATATTGCCTCTTTGCGGCAATCGGAATTTTTCAAATATTCGGCCGCATTGTTATCGTCTAATGCGATCGGACAATTGATTGCCATAGCCGTTTATCCGCTTCTCACGCGATTGTATGCGCCCGAAATATTCGGCGAATTTAACTGGTTTTTGAGTTTGGTGGGCACCTTAACACTTTTGACTACCGGAAAATACGAATTAGCCATTGTGTTGCCGAAATCCGAAAAACAGGCGACGGCTTTGTTTCAATTATCCTTATTGATAACAGGCGGTTGCTTCGTTCTTTTTGGGATCATTACCGCTTGTTGGAAAGAGAATATTGCCGGCGTTTTTCATCGCGAATCATTGGTTGCGTTGCTGCCGTTTCTTCCGTTTTATTTGTTGTTGGGCGGAATTTGGCAAAGTTTAAATTATTATTTTATCCGTCAAAAAAAATATTACAACATCAGCACATATAATTTGTCGCAAAATATTCTCAGTTCGGGTTTAAAAGGCTTGTTCGGTTGGAAAGGTTTTACGCAATTCGGTTTGATTTGGGGACAGTTTTGGGGCCAATGTTTAGCGACGGTCGGAAGTGTGATTGCCGGCCGGAAATCATTTAAACAACTGATATATTGGGATAAAGAGGAGATACGGATGGCGGCGAAAACGTATTCTAATTTTCCGAAATATGAATTGCCGCACGGGTTAATTAATTCAATTTCCGGGAATTTACCTGTTTTATTGCTTTCAGCCTATTTCGGTTCAAGAGAAATCGGGTTGTTTGCATTGGCGTTTATGATTGGTTTCCGGCCGATTAATTTATTAAGCAGTTCAATTTATCAAGTATTATACAAAAAAATAGCGGAACAAATTCAACAAAAAAAGAGCTTTCAATCGGAATGCCGAATGTTTTTGAAATTTTGTTTCTTTGTATTTTTACCGGTATTTATTGGAATATTTTTCATCCCCGATCATTGGTTTGAGATTCTTTTCGGCAACAAATGGATAGATTCGAGATTTTATTTGAGATGTTTGTTGCCTTGTCTGTTTTTATCCCTTATTGTAGCTTCATTGTCTTGTGTCCCCGATGTTTTATTCAAACAAAAAACAGCAATGCACATCGAAATTATTTATTTGATAATAAAACTAATTGCTTTATATTCAGGAATTTATTTTAATAGTTTTGATTTGGCCATTCTGCTTTATTGTGGAGTGGCGACTTTGATGTTGAGTGCGAAAGTAATCTGGTATTTTCGCATTATCCGTACTTACGAATTAACAAATCACACATTATGATACAGGTTCGATTGGTTTACAATAAAGGATACAAATGGTTTTCAAAAGACGATTCCGTTTGGGTTAAAGGGTATCTTTTTACGCCCGGAAATCAATTATTGAGAAAAGAAAAATTAATTGATTATTTCTCTGATGTAGAATCGTTTAGCGATTTTCAACAAAAAATACGGGAAGCTAACGGATTATTTTCCATTGTCCTGCGTAAAGAAAATCAACTGTGGGCGGTGATTGATCATGCTCGGTCGTTTCCGCTTTTTTATCATCAACAAAAAAATGATTTCTTTTTAACGGATAATCCGGACGAATTAGCCAAAGAAAATATCCCGATGGTTTTGGATGAAGAAAGTGCCGTATTGGTTCGTTATTCGGGTTTTGTAACCGGAAATAAAACTTTGTTGAAAGATGTATTTCAATTAATCGCCGGCCAAAGTTTGTGTTATGAAGACAATCAAATCAAAACTCAATTTCATACCGAATTTTTGACGAATACTTTTTCTACTCAAACGCGTGAAGAACTGAAAGCCGAATTGAAAACGGTTTTGGATCATGTCGGACAACGGATGGTGGAAGTTTTGGCCGGTCGTCCGGTGGCGATTCCGTTAAGCGGCGGTTACGATTCGCGTTTGATGGCTTATTTGCTCCGGAAAAACAATTATCCAAATGTTTTGTGTTATACATTTGGGAAAAATAACAATATTGAATTGAATAATGCGCGGCGAACGGCGGAACGATTGCATTATCCATTTTTAACTATTAATTATGAAAAATATAAGGATAAAAAATTGAATCAAGATTTGCTATTCCAAGAATATGTCGATTTTGCTTCCAATTATAGTTGTACGTTTTCCGAACAAGATTATTACGCTTTGTGTGAATTAATTGAGGAGCAAAAAATTTCATCTGATACCGTTTTTATTCCGGGACATTCAGGTGCAATCGTCGGTGATTTATTAAGTGAAAAAATGAGAAATGCCGATTTTCAGTTTGTTGATTATGTTTTAGATCATGTTTTTTCATACGTTTATCCTCGTCGTAACGAATTGAAAATCATACAAAAAGAATTAATATTTGATCAAAATAAAAATTATCCGCCGTATCTGTTGTATGAAAATTGGCGTTTCCAAGAAACGACGGCTAAATTTGGTTTTCACGCCTCGAAAATTTGGGATTTTTTCGGATTTGAATACTTGCATCCTCTGGCAGATAGAGCCTTGTTTGATTTTTTTGTTCATGCTCCGTTCTCGTATAAATATGATAAAAATCTCTATAAAGAAACATTAAGCGAATTATTTGAAGAATATGATATTTCTTTTGCGAACGAAGAATTATACCCTTCACAAGCCCTCGTTAATAAAGTCGCTTTCCGCGCAAAACTCAAAAAAGCGTTTCCTTTTTTGAAACGATTGATCAATTTCCAAAAAAACGACATTATCGGTACACAATATTACATACAAGGTTTTATTGACGACCTGAAACAAGCACACCAATATCGTAAAATATTGGCATCCAACGGCATTTTTTCTGAATGGTATTTATTACGAATTTCCCACATAATTCAAAAATTTAATGAAAAAACTTCTTAATTTTCTACTTAAACCGCTCATTCATTGGGCATATCCGCAATTCAAACGACAAAAAGGATACACATCGTATCATCAGATTTTCAGGCATTTTTTTATTATGCAAAAAATTGCCGGATTCAATCGGCAAGTGCCTTGGCCGGTACATTTTACAAGTCTGATTCTCAATTGGGAAAAAATAGAAAAAGGCATTTGTTGTGATCCGGGTGATAGTTTGGGTGTTTATATCAGTGCGTCCGGAGGATTGAAACTTGGAAACAATGTTGAAATCGGGCAACATACAGCGATTACAACGACTAATCATGGTAAATATGATTTTCGAAAAAAAGGAATTAAAAAAGGAGTTGTTATCGGAAACAACGTTTGGATTGGCGCGAATTGTTCGATTACAGCTGGAGTGACGATTGGCGACAACGTAGTTATCGGCGCCGGCTGTGTGATTCGGCAAGATATTCCATCGAACGTAACGGTCGTTTCCGGTTCCGGCGATTTGAAATTGATTCCCAAAACACGGGCTTACGAATGGGATTGCACCCAAGAAGAATTAATGTGATTCCTGATTCCGCGGATGATGCATCAATATCTCACTCCGCAAATAATCCCGGTCTAAATGCGTATAAATCTCGGTCGTAGTAATTTTTTCGTGTCCCAGCATCGCTTGAATCGCGCGTAAATTGGCGCCGCCCTCCAACAAATGCGTGGCGAACGAATGGCGAAAAGTGTGCGGACTCACGTTTTTATGAATCCCTGCAGCCTCGGCATATTCCTTGATTAAATGAAAAATCATGATGCGCGAAAGCGACGTCCCGCGGCGACTGAGAAACAAGTAATCTTCAAAATCTTTTTTCACATCAATATGATTCCGGTCGAGCAAATACAATTGAATTTCTTTGACGGCTGTTTTGGAAATCGGCACCAAACGTTGTTTCCCGCCTTTGCCATTAACTTTGATAAAACCTTCGTCGAGGTATAAATCGGAAAAACGCAATCCAATCAGTTCCGAAACGCGCAAACCGCAACTGTAAAGCGTTTCCAAAATGGCTTTGTTGCGTTGTCCTTCGGGAAGCGAAAGGTCGATGGCGGCAATCATATCGTTGATTTCGTCCAAAGTCAGAAATTCGGGGAGTTTTAAACCGATTTTGGGTGATTCGAGCAATTCGGTCGGATCTTTCGTAATCCGGTTTTCCAATTCCAAATAGCGGTAAAACGATTTGATTCCGGAGATGATGCGGGCTTGCGAACGCGGATGAATGCCCATTTCGTGCAACGAAATCAACAAATTCTGCAAATCTTCCAAAACCACTTCTTCGGGTTGTTTCCCGACGACTTCGAGGTAGGACAAAAGTTTGGCCAAATCGTCCATATACGCCGCCACCGAATGTTTTGAAAGCGACTTTTCGAGCAACAGATGGGTGCGGTAATCGCCGGCTAATTCGTTGAAGTGATTCGTATTTAAAATATTGATTGTTAGAATATTACTCAAATGCCGCCGCAATACCGGCCGCAATCTTTTGCATTTCTTCGGGAGAAAATTCCTTTTTCGGCTTTGTAAAATCCATATCCGATTCGCTGTTAACCGGAATCAGATGGATATGAGCGTGAGGCACTTCCAAACCGATTACGGCCAAACCCACTCGTTTGCATTCAATCGCTTTTTCTTGTGCGCAAGCCACTCGTTTGACAAACACAATCAGGCCGGCCAAAAGCGCATTGTCCAAATCGAATAAATAGTCGGTTTCTTGTTTCGGAACAACCAGAACATGACCTTTGGCGACGGGGCGAATATCCAGAAAAGCATAATAACGGTCGTCTTCCGCTACTTTGTAAGACGGGATTTCGCCGGCAATGATTTTACTGAAAATAGTCATAACGATATATCTAAAATTTCAAACGACAATACGCCCGAAGGCACTTTGATTTCGGCGAAGTCGCCTTTCTTTTTTCCCAACAAACCTTTGCCGATAGGCGTGCTGACGGCGATTTTTCCGGTTTTCAAATCGGTTTCGTTTTCCGAAACCAACATATAAACCATTTGTTGGTTGTTTTTGGTATTACGCAATGTTACCTTGTTCAAAATCTGCACCGTATCGGTAGTGATTTGACTTTCATCGATCAGGCGGGCATTGGCGATCAAGGTTTTCAATTGTGAAATTTTTGCTTCCAAAATACCTTGCGCTTCTTTGGCGGCGTCGTATTCCGCATTTTCGGATAAATCGCCTTTGTCGCGCGCTTCTGCGATTTGCTTGCTTATTGCGGGGCGTTGTCCCGATTCCAATAGATTCACTTCTTCCAGCAACTTATTGTAACCTTCTTTGGTCATGTAAGAGATTGCCATACGTTTTTTCTTTTTTTATCAATTTGACATAATTTTATTTACGAAACAAAAAGAAATTCCGATCAATAGACCGGAACCCCTGTGTTTCATTCCTAATTGTTTGACAAAATTAGTATGTTTTTAAATCAAAACCAAATTTTTGAGGATATTTTTTAGCATCCCGTTTACCGGAAGTAGCGCGATAGCTGTTTATCCAACGAATCAAAGTCGTCGATTCGCAAGACAATTTCGCCATCTTTGTCCATCAAAAAACCGGTTGGAATTTCACGGACATTGAATTTTTGCACATTCGACGAATACACCGATTGCGGGTCGCGTACACAAATCCACGGCAAATTCACGGCGGCGTTTTTCCATAAATGAACATCGGCATCCAACGAAATCTGGTAAATTTCCAATCCTTTGGTGTGATATTGCCGGTAAATTTTCGACAATTGCAGGTTATGGGCGGGCGAACCGGCTCCGGCATACGAAGTAAAATCGATAATAACTTGATTATTCCGAACGATGTCGGACAAGCGGATTTCCTTTTCATTGAGCGAAGGCAAGGCCATATCGAAAAAAGATTTCGAGTCGGTGGTATCGACTCTTACCGTTGCTTGTTCGCCGCGAATCACGGCGCGGGCATTGGCAAACAAATATTTCAATTGTTCGGCGCGGGGTGATCCGGGATATTTTTGATTCCACGCATTCGCTACGGCGCCGAAAAGTTTGTTATCGTTTTTATCGTAAATATCAAAAATCAGCAAATTATCAATTTGTTGGAAAAGGGCAAAATAGGCGGCAGGCGATAAAAAATCGGCTACGATATACGTTTTCGCCGGTGTTTTGTAATTTTCGAGGAGCGCATTTAATTCGATGCCGTATTGATCGATTGAAATATTTCCGCTTTTATAATATTGTTGCAAAGCGCGAAATTGTTGTACGGTTTGTGCGTGCAATGCGGTTATTTCCCGGATGTTTTGCGACCCGGCGGCGACGCCTTCCAAAGTATAATCCTGAGAAAAATGTTCGGCATTAGTTTTCACGATAATCGTTTCAGTGCTGTCAACGGCCAAAGTAATGATTTGATTATCCAAACGCAAGCGGTAAAAATCGGGAGTAACCGGGCGCGCCTCTTGAAATTTGAATTTCTCGGAGGTCAATAGCAACGAATCGATGAGGTTGATTTTAGAGATGCCTACCTGTTCGAGATACAGCGTTTTGCCGGCGGCCTCTGTAATTTCTCCCTGTATGGTAAATGTTTGCGACCGGTTATTACAAGCGACAAAACCGCCGAAAACAATCACGAACGATAAGATACGAAAAATTGTTGTTTTTTTCATTTTTGTAGTTCTAAATTCAGGGAACAAAAGTAGAAAAATTGAGCGAAAAAAGCAAAAGAAAAACCGGACAGCAAGTGGAATTTCCAAGGGAAATGAAATGCGACATTAATAACGGTTATAGTTAAGTCTGGAGCGGAAACAATTATGTGCTATTAATCGTCTTTTCTTTCGGTATGCGGAAGGAAATTATATGTCCACTTTTGGGGACTGCCCGGTTTTATACCTTGATACGTTTGTATGTTATTGTTTTAATAATTATATTGTGCAAAATCAACTGCTATATTTGGCATACCTAAACTACCAATAAGTACAAGCCTATCCTTATCTGATTTTTCTTTTTTCTTTTCTTCTGCAAACACAGAACCAATTGTCAAACTCATTAAAAATACCGTAATAAAAAAATACTTTGCCATATCGTTTAATTTTTTAATTGATACCGCAAAGATAGAGGCAAAATGTGTTTCCAAACAAACAATATAAACGCCAATGTGGTGTTTTTCTCTATTTTCGGAAAGCGACTCCCTTAATAGTCAAACACTTAACAAAATTCCAATGTGGTCGATTTCGATCCGTCAGTGAAACTATAACAGATGCTTTTTCAGTTCATCTTTGGTTGGAATATCTAAATTTTTGCGTAAATTCGTTTTTCGTTGCTCAATGGTTCGCAAAGAATAACCCAATAAAGTAGCAATTTCGGAATTACCGAAATCCATACAAGTGAGATAACAAATCCGTTGATCCATATCATCTAATTTCTTGAAAAAATCTTTTTGATCAATGGTATCGAACAGATTTTTATATAAAACATTAGTACGAATGGAATTAAAAAACGTATCCCAATCAAATCCTTGAATCGAACCGTAGATAATTTCGTTGATTCGCTCCATCGGACTGCGTTTATAACCCTCCGTTTTTGCATTTAATTGTTCGTCTTCCCTCAAAAGCGCTACTTTTTTCAAAATCTCGAAATGCGAAAGCGCTTCCATTCGCAAACTTTGCTCCTTGACATCGAATCCGGCCGCCATATTTTGCAGGGCTTGGATTTGTTGTTCGGCTTCCAAGGAGGCTTTTTCCAATTCCAAAGTATGGGCTTTTTGTTGATGAATGCGCCAGAAATAATAAAAACTAATGGAAATCACAATAATCACCAAGCCCAAAACGGCTAATAAAATATATTGTCGTTCAATTAATAATTGCTTATTTTTATTCTGGGTTTGTTCGTAATTGTATTTGCTTTCGCTGATTAATAAATCATTTTTCTGTTTATCTGTAAAAATATTGGATACATAATCTGTATATATATCTTGAAATTCCAAAGCTTGATAATAATTATTGTTATTTTTTTCTAACTGGTATAAAAGTCGGTATAAATTACTACATAGTATATTATCCTTATCTTTTTGGGCTAATGGTAAAGATAAATTGAAAAAATGCATTACAGAATCGCGATTGTTTTCTGCATAATATAATTCAGCCATATTGTAATATAAAACCGCACTTTTATTCCTATCCAATTGAATGCTTTCATACAAATAAATCCGAGCGGAATCAATACTATTTTCCATTAAATAACAAGCACCAATCTGTCGGGATGCGACTGACTGTCGAATACTATCCAGATGAATTAAAGCAAAAGATAAGGCTTTATGATAATACAAAATTGTACTATCGGCATTCTCTTGTACCAATATTTGCGAAAGAGCCATTAGATCATATAATTCAAACTCTTTTTTAAATTCGATGGAATGTGTTTGTATAGTTTGTAAAGCCAAGCGCAATTTTTCTACAGCATTATTCCCTAATAATTGATCTGTATACATTACTCCCATATAATAATATATCGAAGCCAACAACTCATAATTATGAACTTGGGTCGCCTGTTTTTCCGCCTCCAAAAAATCATTCAAGGCCGAATCGTATTCCTTCCGTTGTAAATACACCCGGCCGCAATAATAACAAGCTGATGCAGCTTGTGCGGTTTTTTTCTTTTTTACATAATAATCTCGTGCGTCCATAATCAATAAGTCGCCGGTAATATCTGCTTCCCGTTCCGTTTTTTCCGCAACCACCCGGAGAATGATGGATGCTTCTTTTTCCGAAATGGAGGTGCAACCATAAAAACCCAAACAAATGAAACATAAAATTGCTCTCGTCTTCACGCTTTCTTTCCTTCTCTTTTTAATTTGAGGCAAAGATAAGCATTTTGCGGGAAAGGGAAATCTATTTTCCGGCATTTACAATTAAATACCGGTGCAAAGCTACAACAATCGCAGATGTATGTCAAGAACTTTTCCGTTCGACGTGGTATTTTTCGGGGTTTTAAAAAATTAAATATTTGAAAATAACCGGATTATGAATTTTATTACGTGGTGTTTTTTTGAGTATTTTACTGCTGTTTTTGTTCTTTTTCGGCCATTGCCTCCCACGAATACTTTTCATCAATATTGAAAAACAGTTTAAAATCCATTTTCGGCGGCATATTCAATTGTTTACGGATATTGGTTTTACGTTGTTCGAGGCCGCGCAAAGCGATACCCAGCAAAATACCCATTTCGGCATTGGAAAAATCGAGACAAGCAAGATAGCAGATTTGTTTATTGACAGTATCTAATTGCTCAAAAGCGGGCATTTGATGAATTTGCAGAAATATTTCCCGAAACAAAACACTGGATTGAAACGACTTGAAAAACACATCCCAATCATAACCGATTCGATTGCCGTAAACAATATTATGAATCCGCTCCAAATGAGTATGTTTATAGGAACCTTTATCATTCAACTGTTTATCTTCCCTCAACAAAGCGATTTGTTTTAAAATATCAATATGCGAAAGAACTTCGTTGCGCAAATTTTTTAATGATTGCATTTGGTGTTCGGCTTCCAAAGCGGCATTTTCCAATTCCAGGGTATGCGCTTTTTGACGGCTGTATTTCCATTGGACGTAAAATCCGGTCGCTATGAGAATCAATAAGAAAAAAAGAATACTGCCGGCGATGTATTGACGTTGGATAATTAGTTTTTTATTTTGCAATTGGGTTTGATCGTAATTATATTTGGTCTCGGTAATCAGGATGTCGTTCTGGCTTTTGTCTTCAAGGATATTGGACAGATAGTCCATATATATATCTTGGTATTCCAAAGCTTGATAATAATTACCGGTATTTTTTTCCAATTGATATAAAAGCCGGTATAAATTACTACACAGTATATTATTCTTGCCTTTTTTGGCTAATGGTAAAGATAAATTGAAAAAATGCATTACAGAATCGCGATTGTTTTCTGCATAATATAATTCAGCCAAGTTGTAATACAAAGTTGCATTTTCATTCTTATCCAATTGAATGCTTTTATACAAATAAATTCGAGCGGAATCGATATTATTTTCTATTAAATAACAAGCGCCGATATGTCGGGATGCGATTGACTGTCGAATACTATCCTGATGAATTAAAGCAAAAGATAAGGCTTTACGATAACACATAATTGTGCTATCGGCATTCTCTCGTACCAACATTTGCGAAAGAGCCATTAGGTTATACAATTCAAATTCCTTTTTAAATTCGATGGGATGTGTTTGCATAATATCTAAAGCCAAGCGCAATTTTTCAATAGTATTATCCCCTGATAATTGGTTTGTATACATCACTCCCATATAATAATATATCGAAGCCAACAACTCATAATTATTCGTTTTATCAGACAATGTTTCAGCTTCCTTAAAAGAAGCCATCGCCGCATCATATTCATTCCGCTGCAAATACACCCGCCCGCAATAATACCACGCCAAAGCAGCTTGGGGACGCTTATGCCAAGTTGTAAAATAATCTTTGGCATCCAAAATATCCAAAATTACCGGCATTTCTTCTCCTTGAAGGTCTTTATCCATTAAATTCTGCAATATTTCTTCCGCCTGTTTTTTAGAAACCGGTGTGCAAGCCCAAAAAAGACTGCAAAAGCAGATAAATATAAAATGTATTTTTTGCATAATGATTATATTACATAAAACTGAAACACAAAATTAAGATAAAAGGAATTGCCCATCAAGCATTTTTGCATTTTACGTGGTGTTTTCGATGCCTCTCAATTTTCAAATCGTTAAAAATCAATCACTTGGATTTTATGCCACGTGGTGTTTTTTTGAGAATTTGATTCAATGCACGTAATTCCTTTTCGGATAAATAATTTTTTGCAATAACAGCATCGGACAAATGCGGACGATTGCCTTCAAAAGTTATCAAGCCCATAAATTCTTTTTCGGCATCGGCACGACTATGTATCACTTCGGCGGCAGTGAGTCCGTGAATTGCATAATGAATTTTGTACTGCCGCTACCCGCTTGTTTCAGTCGCTTGTCGTCCATTGTAAAGCCTTTTTCAATATATTCATGAAGTCGAGCAGTAGCCCATTTTCTGAAAATAGTAGCAATGCGCGACTGCACACGATAACCGACAGCCAAAATCACGTCAAGATTGAAATATGGTAATTCTCTTTCTACCTGACGATTGCCTTCCAAACGAACTTGTCGGAAATCCCGACAGGTTGCCTCTTTGTCTAATTCGCCTTGTTTGTAAATATGGTCGATATGTTCTACAACATTGGTACGCGAGGTTTGAAATAAATCTGCAATTCGTTGCAGAGAAAGCCAAACCATCCCATCGCTTAAATGAACTTCTATTTGAGGTGTGTTATCGGCAATTTGATAGATTACTATTTCGTCTTGTTTGCGCATTTCTTTACTCATATTTCTTTGCCTTTTTATGTCCTTTTGGGCAGTTAATACTAAAATGCGAAATTACACATTTTTTCGTTATTTGTTGTCAAGTAGGTAAAAAATTGAGTGGGCTTAAGTTGTTTTCCACCCATACTTCCCATCCACCCCAAAAAACAGTTTAAAATCCATTTTTGGCGGCATATTCAATTGTTTACGGATATTGGTTTTACGTTGTTCGAGGCCGCGCAAAGCAATACCCAGCAAAATACCCATTTCGGCATTGGAAAAATCGAGACAAGCAAGATAGCAGATTTGTTTATTGACATTATCTAATTGCTCAAAAGCGGGCATTTGATGAATTTGCAGGAATATTTCCCGAAACAAAACACTGGATTGAAACGACTTGAAAAACATATCCCAATCATAACCGATTCGATTGCCGTAAACAACATCATGAATCCGTTCCAAAGGAGTATGTTTATAGGAACCTTTATCATTCAATTGTTTATCTTCTCTCAACAAAGCGATTTGTTTCAAAATATCAATGTGCGAAAGGACTTCGTTGCGCAGATTTTTTAATGATTGCATTTGGTGTTCGGCTTCCAAAGCGGCATTTTCCAATTCCAGGGTATGCGCTTTTTGACGGCTGTATTTCCATTGGACGTAAAATCCGGTCGCTATGAGAATCAATAAGAAAAAAAGAATACTGCCGGCGATGTATTGACGTTGGATGATTAGTTTTTTATTTTGCAATTGGGTTTGATCGTAGTTATATTTGGTTTCGGTAATTAACAAATCATTTTTTTGCTTGTCTACTAAAACTTCAGACAAATAATGCGTATATAAATTTTGATACTTTATAGCCTTATCATAATTACCGGACTTTCCTTCCGTTTGAAATAATAATTTGTACAAACTACTACAAAGTTCATTGTTATTTTCTTGTATGGCTAATTTGAGAGCTAAACCGGCATAATGTTGAACCGAATCGTTATTCTGTTCCATACAATATATTTTTGCTAAATTAAAATAAGACGTTGCTACAAAATTTTTATTCAATCTAATACTTTTTTGTAAATATAACACCGCTGAATCTACTTGTTCTTCTATCATGTAAAATGCACCAATATTTCTATTTGCAATAGATTGTTTAATAGTATCATCTTGATTTATTGCTAATTGCAATGATTCGGTATAATAATAAAGAACACTGTCATTTTGATTTTGAATAATATACGAAAAAGCAATTGCATCATACAAGTCAAATTCTTTTTTAAATAGGATGGAATAAGTTCTAAGAATTTTTAATGCCGATTGCAATTTTTCCATTGCTTGTATATCTAAAAGTTGACTTTGATACATCACTCCCATATAATAATATATCGAAGCCAACAACTCATAATTATTCGTTTTATCAGACAAAGTTTCAGCTTCCTTAAAAGAAGCCATCGCCGCATCATATTCATTCCGCTGCAAATACACCCGCCCGCAATAATACCACGACAAAGCTGCTTGGGGACGCTTATGCCAAGTTGTAAAATAATCTTTGGCATCCAAAATATCCAAAATTACCGGTATTTCTTCTCCTTGAAGGTCTTTATCCATTAAATTCTGCAATATTTCTTCCGCCTGTTTTTTAGAAACCGGTGTGCAAGCCCAAAAAAGACTGCAAAAGCAGATAAATATAAAATGTATTTTTTGCATAATGATTATATTACATAAAACTGAAACACAAAATTAAGACAAAAGGAATTGCCCATCAAGCATTTTTGCATTTTACGTGGTGTTTTCGATGCCTCTCAATTTTCAAATCGTTAAAAATCAATCACTTGGATTTTATGCCACGTGGTGTTTTCCGATTCATTCCACTAAAAATTGAACCGTCAAAGCATTGGGAAACACAAAAAATATGATTTGGAAACCGTATTTTAACTAATTTCTCAAAATATAATCTTCTATTTGTTGTAAAATATTTTACAATATTTTTGGACTTTTAACAAAATTATCTTATCTTTGCGCAATCGAATAGAAATGAAGAAAATAAAGGAATAATGGAACAAGAAAAATCTCCATTTGAAATTGTGAATCTTAAAGAAGACACGGGATTTTTAATGTGGCAAGTTTCAAAGTTGTGGGAACTAACACATGAAAGAGTATTGAAAAGATATTACAATCTTTCTCACATACAGTATGCCGTTTTGGCAAGTATTCATTGGCTCACGTTGCATAGCAAAAAGGAAATTTCCCAAGTGCTGCTTGCCCAACATACCAAAATAGATCCGATGACAATTTCCCAACTTCTCAAAGTATTGGAGGCAAAAGGCTACATCTTGCGACAAACACATTCAACCGATGTGCGGGCAAAATCCATTTGCCTTACCCAGCAGGGAAAAGATTTGATGAATGAAGCCGTCTTTACGGTTACAAAACTCAATGTTAATTTTTTCAAAATTTTGGGTAAAAATCTTCCGCGGTTCAATCAGTTGATGATTGATATACTCAACGCAAACGATTAGCGAGTTTTAGAATATTTAGATTTTTCCAATATGCAAACAGGCGATCGCGTAAGGTTTTTAAATGCGGTGGGTGGAGGTATTGTCCGCCGGTTCCAAAATAAAGAAATTGTAATCGTGGAAGAGGACGACGGTTTTGAAACGCCCGTCCTGATCCGGGAATGCGTAGTGGTAGACGAGCGAAATATTTCGGTCAATAATATTCCGAAAAAGACGATGGAATCGAGCGAAATTCCACAACCGGCAATCGAAAAACCGAAGCCCTCTCCACCCGTCGAAATCACGGAAATCTCAGGCAACGACCGGCTGAACGTTTATCTCGCTTATCTCCCGGTCGACATCAAAAATCTGGGAAAAACCGATTTTGAAGCTTTTTTGATTAACGACAGCAATTACTTCCTGTTTTTTAATTACATGAACCGGCAAAACAATGCGTGGATCAGTCACAAATCCGAAATAATCGAACCGAATACGCGCCTTTTTATCGAAGAATTTACAAAAAACGATTTGAACGAATTGGAAAAAATCTGCATCCAATTCATCGCTTTCAAAAAAAACAAACCTTATTCGTTGAAAAATGCTCACAGTGTGGAAATCCGCTTGGATATCACCAAATTCTACAAACTGCACAGTTTCCTCGAAAACGACTTTTTTGAAGATGAAGCCTTGATTTATCCGGTAGTTACCAACGACAATCCCGCTCGCGAACTGCTGATTTCGGCCATCGATTTACAAGAAGCCATGATGCAGAAATCCAAAGCGGATAAACCGTTTCCGAAACCGGTCAAACAAGAAAAAAAGCTCGATTTAATCGAAATCGATTTGCATATCAACCAATTATTGGAAACAACAGCCAAAATGAACAATGCCGAAATATTGAATCATCAATTGGATGTTTTTCGCCGGACAATGGACGAAAATATTCGGAAAAAAGGGCAAAAAATCGTTTTTATCCACGGAAAAGGCGAGGGCGTGTTGCGAACAGCTGTTCTTGCGGAATTGAAACAAAAATACAAACATTGCGTGGTACAAGACGCTTCCTTCCGCGAATACGGCTTCGGAGCAACCATGGTTACGATTAAATAACAAATTATGTCTATCGAAATCGAACGAAAATTTTTAGTCAAAGGCGATTTTCTTCCCTTTTCAACGAAAAAAGAGCGAATTATTCAAGCCTATCTCTCGGTCGATCCCGAACGCACCGTTCGCATCCGCACCAAAGGCGAAAAAGCATACATTACCATTAAAGGTGCAAGCAACGCCAACGGTTTTTCCCACGTGGAATTTGAATATCCGGTTCCTTTGGAAGACGCAGAAAAGATGCTCGAATTGGCCGTTTCGGGAAAAATCGACAAAGAACGACATTACATTCCCGTCGGAAATCATATTTTTGAAGTAGATGTTTTTCATGGAAATCACGAAGGATTAATCATCGCCGAATTAGAACTTTCGGCCGAAAACGAACCTTTTAATCGGCCGGATTGGTTAGGCGAAGAAGTTACCGGCATCGAAAAATACTACAACGCTTATTTGGCAATTCATTCTTTTAACAATATATAACGCTCAACGAAGCGGAAGCAATTGTTTTTTTAACTATTTTCGTGCCTTATTTGAAATCTGAAAAAATATGAACAAAAGATTGATGAATTGCTGGCTATTTTTATTGGCTGCAACACTTGTGAGTTTCGCCCAAGATCCCGTTTTCAATACGATAAAAAACGAATTGAACCGGAATTTTGAAGTGTTGAAAACGGAAACCATTCCGGCGTATTATACCTTTATCCGTTTGGACGAAGTCCGGTCGACCGGCGCGGCGGCTAATCTGGGCTGTCTGCAATCGGAAGCCACGTTGGATTCTCCGTCCCGTATCCTCACAGCCGGTATGCGCGTGGGCGATTACAAGTTAGACAATTCACACGAAATTCGCGAATCGGGTTACGGCGCTTCGGGTATCAATGTTACCGGAAATTACATTCCATACGAAGCCAACAACCGGACTTTGAAAAATTCGATTTGGCTAAAATTGGATGGATTATATAAAGAAAGCATTCAAACGTACGAACAAGTAAAAGCCAACCTCGCTGTGAAAGTGGAACAGGAAGATAAATCGCCCGATTTTTCCGAAGAAAAGATCGAAAATTACTATGAACAACCGGTTTCGTGGAGCGATTTACGCATCGACCCGAAAGCATGGGAAGATAAAGTGCGCCGCTATTCCAAAATTTTCGATGAAAACGATGAAATTCAAAATGGAACGGCCTATATTTCCGCTACTTTATCGCGCACGATTTTTATGGATACCGAAGGTCGCGAAATGGCGCAAAACGAAATCAGCTTCAAACTGTTTTTATCGGCGCATACCGTTGCCGACGACGGAATGTTTTTGCCTTTATATAAATCGTGGATGTCCCATTCCATCGACGAATTGCCTTCCGACGAAGAAGTTTTGAAAGCAGCCCGCGAAATCAGCGCCACTTTATCAGTCTTGCGCAAAGCGCCGGTGGTAGAATCGTTTACCGGCCCGGCTATCCTTTCCCCGGCGGCTTCGGGCGTGTTTTTCCATGAAATTTTCGGCCATCGCGTCGAAGGTGCGCGTTTGAAACAGGAAAACGATGCACAAACTTTCAAGAAAAAAGTGGGCGAATTGGTATTGCCGAAACATTTATCCGTTACGTTCGACCCAACCATCAACCGTTACCAGACAACGCCTTTGGTGGGAAATTATCATTTCGACGACGAAGGAATCCTAGCGCAACGAGTGGAAGTGGTCAAAAACGGTATTTTGAAAAATTTCCTGATGAGCCGCACGCCCATCGAAGGATTTTTGCATTCCAACGGACACGGTCGCGCCAATATCGGCTATCCTCCGGTTTCGCGCCAATCAAATATGCTGGTCGAAACTTCGCAAGGCTTATCCGACGATGAAATGATTAAAAAATTGAAAAAAGAAGCCAAATCGCAAGGCAAACAATATGCGTATTATTTCAAGGAAGTTTCCGGCGGATTCACGAATACCAATCGCTACTCGCCCAATTCGTTCAACGTAACGCCTTTGGTGGTTTACCGGATTTATGTCGATGGCCGTCCCAATGAATTGGTACGTGGCGTGGATATGGTAGGAACGCCTTTAGCGATGTTTTCGCAGATTTCGGCTTGCGGCGATAAGAGCGCTGTTTTCAACGGTGTTTGCGGAGCCGAATCGGGTAGCGTTCCCGTTTCGTGCGTAGCGCCGGCTTTGTTGGTAAAACGCATCGAAACACAAAAGAAACCGAAAAGCCAGTCGCAACCCATTTTGTTGCCGAAGCCTCAAGCAACGGATGCCATTTCGACCAATTCCACCGACGAAATCATCTTTCATTCGATTCGCAAAGAAGTAAGTCGCAATTTGGATAATTTAAAAATAGAAGGTTTGCAACGGCCGTTCTTCATTGCTTATCAGATTAGCGATAGCAAACAATTGAGCGTTTCGGCTTCGTTCGGAAGTTTGATCTCATCCCATAAAGGACAGGGTCGTTCTTCCAATGCGCGCCTTTTAATCGGCGATTATCAATGTACGGATGAAAATTTTGAAGGCACGGCCAGCGGTGGCGGCGGATATGACGGTTCGCCCACGTTGGATAACAACGAAAAAATCATCCGCAACACGATATGGAAAGATTTGGATGCGATTTACAAACGCGCCGCCGAAACTTACGAACAAAAAACGGCGACCATCAAACAATTGAACATTCCGTCCAAAGATTTGGAATTGCCCGATTGGGATAAAACGCCGGTCGTAAAATTGACGAATTTGCCGGTGAAATCGATTGATTTCACTCCTGCTAAATACGAAGAATATGCCAAATCGGCTTCCGCTGTTTTCAAAGATTATCCGGGCATCCTGGAATCGAATTTTTCCATCCAATTGATACAAGCCAAGGCTTATTTTTATAATACTGAAGGCAGCGAAGTAATTTATCCTCAGTTGTTTGTTTATATCAGCGGCAGCGTAAGCGGAAAAAATGAGGAAGGCGAAGATTTGGGCGACAATTTCAACCACGTTTACAGTCATCCCGATGAATTGCCCGCTTTGGCCGACATCCAAAAAGAATGTCGCCAATTGGCCGAAAAATTAATGGAAGAAATTCAGGCGCCTAAAATGACGGATTCGTATTCCGGTCCCGTTTTGTTTGAACAATTGGCGGTTCCCTTCACGTTTTACGGCAATTTCTTCGACGGAAGTCTTTCGTTAATCGCCGAACGCAAGCCACTCACCACCGAAGGCTTTTCGTATGGAGGCAACAGCATCGAAGAAATGATGAACAAACGTATTACCGCCCGCGAAATTACCATCGAAGACCTGACCGGCACCCAAGAATACAAGGGCGCACAACTAATCGGTTATGCTCCGGTGGATGCGCAAGGCGTGATTCCGGACGAAAAACTGACATTGGTCGATAAAGGCATTTTGGTGAATCTGTTGAGCGACCGCGTGCCAAGTCCGAAAACGCCTCATTCCAACGGGCACGCCTTGTTCAGCGCCAGATTAGGTACGAGCCTCAACACCGGCGTCGTTCGCTTTTCGGATACAAGAACAAAAACATACGCCGAGTTGAAAAAGAAACTTTTGCAACGCGCCAAGGAAGAAGGTTACGATTATGCCTACATCGTTCGCAAAGTTGCCGGTTCGGGAAATTATCCGAGTTGGCTGTACAAAGTAAATGTGAGCGACGGTTCGGAACAACGCATCCGTTCGGCCGAAATCAACAATATTGATGCGCAGATTTTCAAAAAAATCATCGCTGTTTCAGACAAAGAATTGATTTATAACACAATAAGTTCCAATTTGATGACGACCATTACGCCCGATGCCATTCTGTTTGACGATATGCAGATTCAGAGCGACCGGGTGGATAATTTTCAGAAAGCGCCATTGGTGGCGGCGCCGGAAATTGGGGAATGATTAAGCGTTTTCGCGTATTACTTGATTCTTATTTGTGTGCTTTATTGGTTTATCCGGTAAGGCACACACAGGGCAAACGCATCTTAATTTGTGTTAAAAGAAGCCCGTAAGGGCTTGAATATGAATAACCCCCAATGAAGCGAAGCGATTGGGGGTAAGACGATACCCCTCCATCCCTGAACTCCGTAGGTGTTC